>NZ_JAOBZT010000007.1:0-92156 GCF_029839005.1 Stenotrophomonas sp. GD03958
GCCGGCTTGCCCCGCTCCGGCAGCGGCGGCAGGCCATCGCCCTCGTCCTCACCCTTGTGCTCGACCAGGCGGAAGTCGATCTTGCGCTCTTCCATGCTGGCCTTCAGCACCAGGATGCGCACGCGGTCGCCCAACCGGTAGCTGCCGCCGCGGCGCTCGCCGGTCAACGTCTTGCGGGTCGCGTCGAACTTGTAATAGTCCTGCGGCAGCTGGGTCACGTGGACCAGGCCCTGCACCTTCGACTCATCCAGCTCGACGAACAGGCCGAAGCTGGTCACGCCGCTGATCACGCCGTCGAACTGGCCGCCCACGTGCTTTTCCATCCACGCCGCGCGGTAACGCTCGTCGACCTCGCGCTCGGCCTCGTCGGCACGGCGCTCACGCTCGGAACACTGCAGCGCCAGCGCGGCCATCTCGCGGGCGTTGTAGGTGAACTTGTCCAGCGGCTTGCCGGACAGCGCATGCTTGATCGCGCGGTGTACCAGCAGGTCGGGATAGCGACGGATCGGCGAGGTGAAGTGCGCGTACGCCTCCAGCGCCAGGCCGAAGTGGCCGTGGTTCTCCGGGCTGTAGATGGCCAGGCTCTGGCTGCGCAGCAGCACCGATTCCAGCAGCGTGGCATCGGGGCGGTCGCGGATCTTCTTCAGCAGTTTGGTGTAATCGCCCGGGCGCACCTTCGACCACGGTGGCAGGCTCAGCTTGAACTCCTTGAGGAATTCGAGCAGGTCGGCGTACTTGGTTTCCGGCGGCTTCTCGTGGATGCGGTACGGGGCCGGCACATGGCGCGACAGCAGGTACTTCGCCGCCTCCACATTGGCCGCGATCATGCATTCCTCGATCAGCTTGTGCGCGTCGTTGCGCACCAGCATGCCGGCCTGGGTCACTTCACCGCGGTTGTCCAGCACGAAGCGCACTTCGCTGCTCTCGAACTCGATGGCGCCACGCTTGGCACGCGCCTTGGACAGGACCTTGTACAGCTGGTGCAGGCGCTGCACCTGCGGCAGCAGGTCACCCATCCAGGCCTTGGTATCGGCATCGTCCTCACCCACCGCCTTCCACACCTGGGTGTAGGTCAGGCGCGCATGCGAGTTCATCACCGCTTCGTAGAAGCGCGAATGCGTGACCAGGCCGTCGCGGTCGATCTGCATGTCGCAGACGAAGCACATGCGGTCGACCTTCGGCATCAGCGAACAGATGCCGTTGGACAGCGTCTCCGGCAGCATCGGCACCACGAAGCCCGGGAAGTACACCGAGGTGGCGCGCTTCTGCGCTTCTTCGTCCAGTGGCGTGCCGGGCCGGACGTAGTTGGAGACATCGGCAATCGCCACCACCAGCCGGAAGCCATCGACGTTCGGCTCGCAGTACACCGCGTCGTCGAAGTCCTTGGCATCTTCACCGTCGATGGTGACCAGCGGCATGCTGCGCAGATCGACGCGGTCGCCGATCATCGCCGGTTCGACCACCAGCGGCACCGACGCCGCTTCGTCCAGCACTTCCTGCGGGAATTCGAACGGCAGTTCATGGCCGTGGATGGCGGTCTCCACCACCAGCGAGGCGGTCAGCTTGTCGCCGAGCACGGCAATGATGCGGCCGATCGGCGGACGGCGGCTGTCCGGCGCCTGGGTCAGTTCGCAGACCACCAGCTGGCCGTCGCGCGCGCCACCGATCTGGTCCGGCGGCACCTGTACGTTGCGCTGCACGCGCTTGTCATCGGGCACCACGTAGTTGATGCCCATCTCGACACTGAAACGGCCGATCAGGCGGGTCATGCCGCGCTCAAGCACGCGGGCGATGCTGCCCTCGCGGCGGCCACGGTGGTCGATGCCGGTCACACGGGCCAGCACCTTGTCACCATGCATGACCTTGCGCATTTCATACGGTGGCAGGAACAGGTCGTCGCCACCCTCGACCGGGCGCAGGAAGCCAAATCCTTCCGGGTTGGCGATCACCACGCCGGTGACCAGGTTCAGGGTCTGGATCGGGGCGAAACCGCCACGGCGGTTCTGCACCAGCTGGCCATCACGGACCATGGCACCGAGCCGGCGCGACAGCGCCTCGGCCCGGTCCGGTGCGGTCAGGCCCAAGCGTGCGCCCAGTTCCTCTGCCGTCTGCGGCCCTTCGCAACGCTCCAGCAGGGCCAGGATGGCTTCGCGGCTGGCGATGGGCTGTTCGTACTTCTCCGCTTCGCGCGCGGCGTAGGGATCGTCGATCACCTTGCCGGTCGGGGGCAGCTTGCGGCCCGGGGCCGGGCCCGGTACGTCGCTGCTGCGGACCTTGCGGCCACGCGGCGGTGCGCCGCCTTCATTCAATTCGGGGAACCAGCCCGGCAACGGCTTGCCCGGCTTGGTGGCGCGGGCCGTGCCCGCCTTGGCGCCCTTCTTCGGGGCCTGGCTGCGGGAGGTGCTCCCGCCCTTGCTTGGTTTTTTGGTAGTCATCGCCCTACATGGTAGCCGTTGACGGCGTGCAGAACGGGTCAGTGGCCGTCTTGAAGGCCTTGCGTGAAAAATATTCAGGAAGTCGTTGACAGCCTGCGGATTCATCTTCACAATTGCGCCTCTGGAACGCCCAGGTGGCGGAATTGGTAGACGCACTAGTTTCAGGTACTAGCGGGTAAAACCGTGGAGGTTCGAGTCCTCTCCTGGGCACCAACGAAAAAACTCCTCGCTTCGGCGGGGATTTTTTTTGCCTGCAATCCAGCAGCGGGGTCGGATCCCTTTCCGAAGGAAAGGGCTCCGACCCAAGCGATTGAGATGGGGTCAGAGCCCGCTCCGCACGCGAAACGGGATCCGACACCGGATCCAGAAAAAGTGTTGACACCCCCGTAACAACACCCCATAATCTCGCTCCTCGACGCCCAGGTGGCGGAATTGGTAGACGCACTAGTTTCAGGTACTAGCGGGTAAAACCGTGGAGGTTCGAGTCCTCTCCTGGGCACCACGTCGAGAATGAGAAAAACCCGCGAGAGCGGGTTTTTTCATGCCCGGAATCCGGCATCAGAGCAGCGGCCGCAGCACCAGTTCCAGCCCGAGCAACAGCAGGAAACCCAGGAAGCAGCCCCGGAACACCCGCGCACTGATGCGCTGCCGGATCACCTGCCCCAGCCACATGCCCAGCAATGCCGGCAGCACCGCCAGCGCACTCAGCCCCAGCTGCTGGATGCCGAATGCGCCGTGCAGCACCAGGCCGGCGGTCAGCGAAATCGTTGACACCGTGAACGCCAGCCCCAGCGCCTGCACCAACTCCTCGCGCTGCAACCCCAGCGACTGCAGGTATGGCACCGCCGGCATCACGAACACGCCGGTGGCGCCGGTCACCACGCCCGACAACGCCCCCACCAGCGGCCCCAGCCAACGCTCGCGCCGCTGCTGCACGCGGAACACCGGCGCAAGCAACGCATAGGCGGCATAGACCACCAATGCCACGCCCAGCGCAACGCGCGACCAAGTGCGATCGACCCGCACCAGCAGCGCCGCCGAGCCCAGCGTCACCACCACCACGGCCAGCATCATCGGCCACAGGCGCCGCACGATGCGGTCCAGTGACGGCCCGGACAACAGCTGCCACGCATTGGTGACGAAAGTGGGAATGAACAGCATCGACGCCGCCGACACCGGCGACAGCGTGCTGCCCAGCAGCCCCATCGCCACCGTCGGCAACCCCATCCCAGTCACACCCTTGACCACACCGGCCAGCACGAACACCACCACCAGCAGCACGTAGAAGTACATCGATTCATTCATGCCTTCATTGGATCGGCCGGCCGCTCGGCGCACAATGCGGTGTTTCCGGCCTTGCCTTCGGCTGATCCGAAGGCGCAGCCGTTGCGATGAGGGCATCACATGCGAATGGATATCGCCGACCTGCGCCTGTTCCTGGCGATTGCCGAGGCGGGCAGCATCACGGCCGGCGCAGCGCAGGCGAACCTGGCACTGGCGTCGGCCAGCGAACGCCTGCGCACGATCGAAGCCGATGCCGGCACCGTGCTGCTGAACCGCCATCCGCGTGGCGTCAGCCTGACTGAAGCCGGCGCCGCCCTCGCCCACCATGCACGCCTGATCCTGCAGCAGCAGGCGCAGCTTCGCGGCGAACTGCAGGCATTCGCGCATGGCGCGCGCGGTACCCTGCACCTGTATGCCAATACCGCTGCGCTGACCAACTACCTGCCCTCGCGGCTGGCACCGTGGCTGGCCGAACGCCCGCGCCTGCACGTGGAACTGCTGGAGCGCACCAGCCCCGAAGTCGTGCGTGCGATCAACGCTGGCCAGGCCGAGGCCGGCATCATCAGTGATGCGGTCGACGCTGCCGGCCTGCAGCAGCACGTGGTCGCCGAAGATCCACTGGTGATGCTGCTGCCCGCAGACCATCGCCTCGCATCGCGGCGCAGCCTGGCCTTCGCCGATGTTGCCGGCGAGACCTTCGTCGCGCTGGCCGACGGCAATGCACTGCAGGCCTACATCGAAGACCAGGCGCGCGACATCGGGCGGCGCCTGGACGTGCGCATCCGCATGAAGACCTTCGAAGGGGTGTGCATCATGGTCGGCCACGACATTGGTATCGGCATCGTGCCGCGGACCATCGCCCGCCAGCACCGGCGCAGCACGCATACCGTCGCCGTACCGCTCGCCGATGCGTGGGCACAGCGTCGCCTGTGCGCCTGTTTTGCCGAGTGGGCGCAGTTGTCATCGGCAATGCGCAGCCTGCTGCTTCACCTGGGCGTGCAGCCGCAGAAAAAACTGTGAAATGTTGTTGACACATCCTCTGCCGTCCCGCACAATTCATCTCCTGAGTCGCCCAGGTGGCGGAATTGGTAGACGCACTAGTTTCAGGTACTAGCGGGTAAAACCGTGGAGGTTCGAGTCCTCTCCTGGGCACCACGACTCAAGATGATCAAACCCGCGAAAGCGGGTTTTTTCGTTTCCGGGGCCTGGCGAGCGTGGCATCGCAACCGCCACTCGGACTGTCGTATCTCGCACCACCCGGGCGTCGCCTGCGGGTGTATACCTCCTCCCGGCGCGCCGTCACCAGACCTTGAACGCCCCCCTTTTGGGGCGCATTTCACGTTCCCCGTTCAATTCGTACTTTTCCTAGTCGAGATCCACCCGATTCCTTTTCGGTGGGAGGCAGATTTACCGCAGCCGGTTGCAGGTCTATCGACACGACCGGACCAGCGCCCCCCTTTCCCCAAAGGACGCCCCAATGCAGCGCAGCATCATCTGCCCTCACTGCCACACCGGCTCGAACCACGGCGTACGCGTATGCGTGGGATGCCAGGCCGAGGTCCACTACGGCGCATCGAAGGAGGCCGTAATGTTCGTCTTTGTCGCCGCCATCATCTGCGGCGCACTGGTCGGCAGCCGATTGCAGGCCACTGCCGGCTGGATCACGTGCGGCGCCGTACTTGTGGCGGGAATGTGGGCCATTTCCCGATTGTTCCGTGATCGGGTGGTGTTCAAGCGCGTCTATCGCACGCGCTGAACCTGCGCCGCTGCACTCCCCCAACGGCAGGGCCCGTGCGACCCACGTTGCACAAACAAAAACCCCGCCTTGCGGCGGGGTCAAAATACAGCACATGTTTCCAGGGAGTTTTCAGTGCCCGCCACCGGCGGCCGCACCCGCACCTGCGCCGAATGGCGGCTTGGCCAGCCACAGGAACGTAATGATCGCCAGGAAGATCCAGCCCAGCAGGAAGAAGATGTCGTTGAAGCCCATCTGCGATGCCTGGTGGTTGATCATGTTGTTCAGTACCGCTGCGCCGTGCTGCAGGTCGCCCTGCCCCATCGCCGTGACCTGGTCCTGCATGCCCGGCTGATAGGCCGAGATATGCTCGGTCAGGTCGGCATGGTGCACCTGGGTGCGCCGCGCCCACAGCCACGTCGTCAGCGACGCCGCGAAGCTGCCGCCCAGCGTACGCAGGAACGTGGCCAGGCCGGAGCCCGCCGCGATCTCGCGCCCATCCAGGTCCGACAGCAGGATCTGCAGCACCGGCATGAAGAACAGTGCCACGCCGATGCCCATGATCAGCTGTACGCCGGCCACGTGCATGTAGTCCACCTGCAGGTTGAAGTTCGAGCGCAGGAAACTGGTCATCGACAGCACGATGAAGGCGATCGTGGCCAGCATGCGCATGTCGAAGCGCGATGCATACTTGCCCACGAACGGGGTCATGATCACCGGCAGGATGCCGATTGGCGCCGTTGCCAGGCCCGCCCAGATCGCGGTGTAGCCCATGTCACGCTGCAGCCACTGCGGGATCAGCAGCGCCACGCTGAAGAACGCCGCGTAGGCCACCACCATCGCCAGCGTGCCGGCGCGGAAGTTGCGGTGCCGGAACAGCTTCAGGTCGACAATCGGATCCTTGTCGGTCAGTTCCCAGATCAGGAACACCGTCAGCGTCACCACGGCCACGCAGGCCAGCACCACGATCTTCATCGACGCAAACCAGTCCTCGTCGTTGCCCAGGTCGAGCACCAACTGCAGCGCACCGACGCCGATCACGAGGGTGATCAGGCCGACGTAGTCCATCTTCGGCTTCTCGATCTGCTCCGGCCGCCCCTTCAGCTGGTTGCCGACCACCAAGGCAGCGAAGATGCCCAGCGGCACGTTGATCAGGAAGATCCATTCCCAGCTGTAGTTGTCGGTGATCCAGCCACCGAGGATCGGCCCGCATATCGGCGCGACCACCGTGATCATCGCCAGCAGCGCCAATGCCTGCCCGCGTTTCTCGCGCGGGTAGATCGAAACCAGCAGCGACTGCGTGATCGGGTACATCGGGCCGGCCACGAAGCCCTGCAGCGCACGCGACACCACCAGCATGCCCATGCTCTGCGCCAGGCCGCACAGCAGCGAGGTGATGACGAAGGCCAGCGTGGCCCAGACGAACAGCTTGCGTTCGCCGAAGCGGCGGCTGAGCCAGCCGGTCAGCGGCAGCGCGATGGCCGTGCTGACCGCGAACGAGGTGATGACCCAGGTCGCCTGCTGCGAACTGGCACCGAGGTTACCGGCGATGGTCGGCAGCGAGACGTTGGCGATGGTGGTGTCGAGCACCTGCATGAACGACGCCATCGCCAGGCCCACCGTGCACAGGGCGACGCTGGGCGGCAGGAACCCGGAGGCCGCACCCGGCGCCGCCGGTGCGCCCGGAGCGCCGGGCGCGGCTGGAGCTTGTGCGGACATGGCGACCTCAGCCCACCTTCGCCTGTTGCTGCGGCAGGTTGCCCTGGATGATCGTGTGGATCACCTCATCGGCATCATGCAGCTGCTTGGCATACACGTCGGTGTCGAACACCGTGCCCTTGGCCGGGGTACTCGGCAGCACTTCGCCCTTCTGGTCGCGCAGGCTCACTTCGGCCTTCATCGACAGGCCGATGCGCAGCGGGTGTTCGGCCAGCTGCTTGGCATCGATGGCGATGCGCACCGGCACGCGCTGCACGATCTTGATCCAGTTGCCACTGGCGTTCTGCGCCGGCAGCAGCGAGAACGCCGAGCCGGTGCCCAGGCCAAGGCTCTGGATGCGGCCCTTGTACTTCACGTCGCCGGCGTACAGGTCCGACTTCAGCTCCACTTCCTGGCCCAGGCGCATGTGGCGCAGCTGGGTTTCCTTGAAGTTGGCCTCGACCCACATCTGTTCGGTCGGCACCACGGCCATCAGGGCATTGCCCGGCTGCACGCGCTGGCCGACCTGCACCGAACGACGGGCGACGTAGCCGGAGACCGGCGCGACAATGCCGGCGCGGGCGTTGTTGAGGAAGGCCTGGCGCAGCTGTGCGGCGGCGGCCTGCACGTCCGGCTGGGTGGCGATCACGGTGTCGTCGACCAGCGCGCGGTTGCGCTCGACGGTCTCGCGCGAACCGGCCACGGCCGCTTCGGCCGCGGCCAGCTCGTCGCGGGCGTGGGCCAGTTCTTCGTTGGAGATGGCGCCGGTGGCGGCCAGGTCCTTGCGGCGGGCATAGTCTTCGCGCACGCGCTTCAGGGTCACCTGGCGGGCGTTCAGGTCCGCCTGCGCGCCTTCCACGCTGCGGTACAGGCCGCGGGTCTGGCGCACGGTCTTGGCCAGGTTGGCTTCGGCCTGCTGCAGCGCCACTGCGGTGTCGGACGGGTCCAGCTGCACCAGCAGCTGGCCGCGCTCCACGCGCATGCCGTCATCGGCATTGATGGCGACCACGGTGCCGGCCACCAGCGGGGTGATCTGCACCTGGTTGCCCTGCACGTAGGCATCGTCGGTCTCTTCGAACCAACGGCCGAACATGAAGTACCACAGCGCCAAAGCGGCAAGCAGCAGCACGACGATCACGAACAGGCCGCGCAGCAGGTTGCCGCGGCGGTTGGGGGCGGCCGGGGCCGCGGTGTCTTGGGTCTGGCTCATGTCGGAGATCTTCAGGAATGCGAGGAATCGGAATGGGAGGCGATCGGTGCGCGGTCGGCGTCAGTGGGCTGGAAACCACCGCCCAGCGCCTTGCTCAGGCGCACCGAGGACTGCACCTGCTGCGACTGCAGGCCGGCCAGCTGCTGCTGCGACTGCAGCAGGGTGGACTGCGCGGTCAGCACGTCCAGGTAGCTGCCGATGCCGGCGCGGTAGCGCTGCTGGGCCAGGTCGAAGGCAGCGCGTGCGGTGTCCACCGCCTGCTGCTGCGACTGCGCCTGCTGTGCCAGCGAGCGCACCGCGTTGACCTGGTCGGCCACATCACGCAGCGCATCGAGCACGGTCTGGTTGTAGTTGGCCACCGCCAGGTCGTACTGCGCATCGGTATTGGCCAGGTTGGCGCGCAGCTTGCCGCCTTCGAAGATCGGCAGGCTCAGCGCAGGGCCGATGTAGGCGAAGGTGGAACTGCTCTTCAGCAGGTCGCCCACATTCGGGGCGACCACGCCGGCCAGCGCGGTCAGGTTGAAGCTCGGGTAGAACTTGGTCTTGGCAACCTTGATCTGCTTGTCGGCTGCTTCAACGCGCCAGCGTGCGGCCACGATGTCGGGGCGGCGGCCAAGCAGTTCGCTGGGCAGCACGCCCGGCAGCTGCAGTGCCACCGGATTCAGCGGCCGCGGGCGCTGGATCGACAGGCCACGGTCCGGGCCCTTGCCGACCAGCGCGGCCAGTGCGGTGCGGGCGGCGTCGATACGCTGCTGGGCGGCCTGCACCTGCTGCTGCGCGGCCGGCACGCGGGCCTCGGCCTGGCGCACCTGCAGATCACTGTCGATGCCGGCGCGGCGGCGCTGGCGGGTCAGCTCAAGTGACTTCTGCGAACGGCTCAGCTCTTCCTCGGCCACGTCGTTGAGCTGCCACGCGTAGGCCAGGTCGGCATAGGCCTGGGTGATGCCAGTGGACAGGTTCAGGCGGGCGGCCTGCGCTTCAACGGTGGCGGCGTGCGCACCGTCCACGGCGGCTTCCCAGGCGGCGCGCTTGCCGCCCCACAGGTCCACGCCGTAGCTGAAGTCGAAGGCGACCTGGCTGCTGCCGGCGTAATGGCCACCGATCTCGCTGCCTGCCATCGACTCAGGCAGGCGCAGGCCGGTGTAGCCACCGGACACCGACAGGCTCGGCAGTTCGTCGGCACGCGCGGTGCCGACCTGGGCCTGGGCCTGGCGCAGGCGCGCGTCGGCGGCGTCCAGGCTCGGGTGGCCGGCCAGGCCCTCGGCGACCAGCGCGTCCAGCTGCGCATCGCCCAGCGCCTTCCACCAGTCCTGCGCCGGG
This sequence comes from Stenotrophomonas sp. GD03958, assembly GCF_029839005.1. Classification (NCBI taxonomy): domain Bacteria; kingdom Pseudomonadati; phylum Pseudomonadota; class Gammaproteobacteria; order Lysobacterales; family Lysobacteraceae; genus Stenotrophomonas; species Stenotrophomonas sp. GD03958. The sequence continues at coordinate 9,683 of NZ_JAOBZT010000007.1, forward strand.
AAGCCGGTGGCGCTCAGGTCGGTGTCGGCCAGGGTGCGTTCGCTGTGCAGGCTGTCCACATCCAGCACGTGGCCCTGCGGATTGAGGCCACGACTGCTGGCACAGGCGGCCAGGGCCAGGGCCAGCGCTGACACCAGCAGCGTGCGCCCGGACCGGCGGAAAGTGAAATGCGGGATCGGGTTCATGGGGTCGTCAAGGAATCGCGGATTCGGGTAAGGAGGGACAGCAGCAGCGTGCGCTCGTCGGTTGAGAGATCACGCAGGGCGTAATCCATCACCGCGTCGCCGCGCAGCTTCAGCCGCGCCCACAACGCGCGGCCTTCATCGGTCAGCACGATCTGCAGCGCACGACGGTCCTGGGCATGCGGTTGGCGACGGACGCAGCCCAGTGCCTCCAGCTTGTCCAGAAGCCGGGTCACGGCGCTGGGCACCTGGTCGATGGCCTGGGCCAGTTCGTTGGCGGTGCACGGCGCCATGTTGGAAAGCACCTTCAACCCGATGTAGTGGGTGAAGCCGATGCCCAGGTCTTCTTCCGCCATGGACGCGTCGAGTTGGCGGACCAGGCCGTCGCGCACCTGGCGCAGCAGCAGGCCGAAGCTGGGGGGAGTGGTTGCAGGACAGATCATGGGGGAGCATTCTCTTCCAAAAAAAATATTTCTCAATGGAAATATTCGATCTGGCATCGAATGCTGTGTTGCAGCAATGGGCTGGATCGGTGAAGGCGCCTACCTTAATGACCTGGTCAGCTGGCCCGGTAGTACAATTCAGCCAATGGATGACACATTTCAGCCAGCGGATATGATTAACAAGGCAGAAATTCCCCCTCCCAAGCGCCTGCTGCGCGACGACGCGCTGGACTGGTTCGAGCGCAACGACGGCCCATCGGTGGTCGCCTACCGCTTCGACAGCCCGCAGGGACTGGTCCGTGAGGTGGACTGGCACCATCACCAGCGCGCGCAACTGATCTACGTGGAGCGTGGCCTGCTGACCACCCGCACCTCGCACGGCACCTGGTCGCTGGCGCCGGGTTCGGCCGGCTGGATGCCGCCGCTGGAGCCGCACACGGTCACCCTCGACGGGCCGCTGCGTGGCTGGGGCATGGCGCTGGCCGCACCCGCCTGTGCCACCCTGCCCGCGGACCCCTGCGTGCTGGGCCTGTCCAAGCTGGCGCAGGCGCTGGCCGAGCGCATCTGCGAATGGCCGCTGGGCTATGACACCACGCCCGAGCGCCAGCACATCATCGAGGTGCTGCTGGACGAGATCCGCACCGCGCCGCGTCAGCGCATGCATCTGCCGATGCCCCACGACCGGCGCCTGCTGAAGATCGCCTCGCAGCTGCTGGCCGACCCGTCCGACGAGCGCAGCCTGGCCGAATGGGCCCACTGGGCCGGCCTGTCGCCGCGCAGCCTGACCCGTCACTTCCGCGACGAAACCACGCTCAGCTTCGCCCAGTGGCGGCAACAGGCCCGCCTGTCCGAGGCGTTGCGCCAGCTGACCGAGGGCCGCAGCGTGGCCGACATCGCCCACGCACTGGGCTTCAGCAGCGCCAGCGCGTTCGTCACCGTGTTCCGCCGTCACTTCGGGTTGCCGCCTGGGCGCTACCTGGCGCGGGCCGGGCATGGCCTGGAAACCGGGCTGGACCCTGCACGCGGCTTGGCATCCCCCGCCGCATCCGGATAATCACAGGATTGCGAGCGGCGACCGCCGTCGCCGCCTCCCGACATAGGTAACAACGCCGCATGACCGAACTTGCCCGTCCCGTGTTCCACGGATTCGAACAACTGCCGCTGCGCGAGTACGCCGAACGCGCCTACCTCGACTACTCGATGTACGTGGTCCTGGACCGCGCCCTGCCGTTCATCGGCGACGGCCTGAAGCCGGTGCAGCGCCGCATCATCTATTCGATGAGCGAGCTGGGCCTGAATGCCGCGTCCAAGCCGAAGAAGTCCGCGCGCACCGTCGGCGACGTCATCGGTAAGTACCACCCGCACGGCGACAGCGCGTGCTACGAGGCGCTGGTGCTGATGGCACAGCCGTTCTCGTACCGCTACCCGCTGATCGAGGGCCAGGGCAACTTCGGCTCCAGCGACGACCCCAAGTCGTTCGCGGCGATGCGTTACACCGAATCCAAGCTGACCCCGATCGCCGAAGTGCTGCTGGGCGAACTGGGCCAGGGCACCACCGACTGGGCACCGAACTTCGACGGCACCCTGCAGGAACCGACCTGGATGCCGGCGCGGCTTCCGCACCTGCTGCTCAACGGCACCACCGGCATCGCCGTGGGCATGGCCACCGACGTGCCGCCGCACAATCTCAACGAGATCGTCAGTGCGCTGCTGCACCTGCTGGACAACCCCGACGCCACCGTGCGCGACCTGTGCGAACACGTGCGGGGCCCGGACTACCCGTCCAGCGCCGAGATCATCACCGCGGCCAATGACCTGCGCAACATCTACGAGACCGGCAACGGCAGCGTGCGTGCACGCGCGACCTTCACCAAGGAAGCCAGCAACATCGTGATCACGGCGCTGCCGTTCCAGGTGTCGCCGTCGAAGGTGATCGAGCAGATCGCCGCGCAGATGCGCGCCAAGAAGCTGCCGTGGCTGGAGGACATCCGTGATGAGTCCGACCACGCCAATCCGGTGCGCGTGGTGCTGGTGCCGCGTTCCAACCGCGTCGACGCCGACCAGCTGATGGGCCACCTGTTCGCCACCACGGACCTGGAGCGCAGCTACCGCGTCAACCTCAACGTGATCGGGCTGGACGGCCGTCCGCAGGTGAAGAACCTGAAGATGCTGCTCAGCGAATGGCTGACCTTCCGCAGCAACACCGTCACCCGCCGCCTGCAGCACCGCCTGCAGAAGGTCGAGCGTCGCCTGCACCTGCTGGAAGGCCTGCTGGTCGCCTTCCTCAACCTGGACGAGGTGATCCACATCATCCGTACCGAAGACGAGCCGAAGGCCGCGCTGATCGCGCGCTTCGGCCTGTCCGAGGAACAGGCCGAGTACATCCTGGAAACCAAGCTGAAGCAGCTGGCCCGCCTGGAGGAAATGAAGATCCGCGGCGAGCAGGATGAACTGGCCAAGGAGCGCGAGAAGATCCTCGGCATCCTGGACAGCAAGGCCAAGCTGAAGAAACTGATCCGCGATGAACTGACCGCCGACGCCAGGAAGTTCGGCGACGCGCGCCGTTCGCCGCTGGTGCAGCGCCAGGCGGCGCAGGCCATCGACGAGACCGAGCTGGTGCCGAGCGAACCGATGACCGTGGTGCTGTCGGAGAAGGGCTGGATCCGCGCCGCCAAGGGCCACGACGTCGATGCATCCGCACTGTCGTACCGTGAAGGCGACGGGCTGCAGGGCGCGGTGCGCGCACGCAGCACCCAGCAGGTCGCGTTCCTCGACAGCGAAGGCCGCGCCTACTCGACGCCGGTGCACACCCTGCCCTCCGCGCGTGGCAATGGCGAACCGCTGACCGGCCGCTTCTCGCCGGCACCGGGCACCAGCTTCGTGACCCTGGCCAGCGCCGAGCCGGACACCCGCTTCGTGCTGGCCTCCAGCCATGGTTACGGCTTCGTCACCCGCTTCGAGAACCTGATCGGCCGCAACAAGGCCGGCAAGGCGATGCTGAACCTGTCGGCGGGCTCGTCGGTGCTGACCCCGTCGGTGGTCGCCAACGTCGCCACCGACCGCATCGTGGCGGTGACCAGTTCGGGCAACCTGCTGGCGATCGCCGCCAACGACCTGCCGGAACTGGACAAGGGCAAGGGCAACAAGATCATCGAGATCCCGAAGGCCAAGCTCGCCACCGAACGCGTGGTCGCCATCGTGGCGATCAGCCCGGGGCAGACCCTGCAGGTGCGCAGCGGCCAGCGCACCATGGGCCTGAAGTTCAACGAGCTCGACGCCTATCTCGGCGCCCGCGCCACCCGTGGCCACCTGCTGCCGCGCGGCTGGCAGAAGGTGGAAGGGCTGTCGGTGGAGTGAGGCACCGCTCCTGGTAGGTGTCAACCTTGGTTGACACGCCTTGCCGGAGATCAGACACGAAAAAGCCGGGGCATTCCCCGGCTTTTTCGTTGTCGGCTGGCGGGCGGTGGAGCGGCTGGCGGGCGAAGGCGGGCTCGCGGTGCTCCGGTGCTGGCGGGCGACAGAACGCCGTGCTTCTGGTAGAGCCGACCGCTGGTCGGCTGCCTTTGGCTCCTGGTAGAGCCGACTGTTAGTCGGCTGCTCCAACGAAAACCAGCCGACCAGCGGTCGGCTCTACCGGGTGGTCGCCGGGAATTACCCAGCGCCACCTGTGGCTCAGTGCGCTGGGGCGCCGTTGCCGTCGATCTTGCTCAGCTGGTACAGCTCCAGGCCGATGCGCTTGATCAGGCCCAGCTGCTGTTCCAGCCACCAGGCATGGTCTTCCTCGGTGTCCTTCAGCTGCGCCAGCAGGATGTCGCGGCTCACGTAATCGCCCTTCTCCTCGCACAGCTTCATGCCGGCGGCGAGATTGTTCCGAACGGCGTATTCAGTATCGAGATCCTTCTGCAGCATCTCCTCCACGGTCTTGCCGGGCTCGGTGGCATGCGGGCGCATGTCCGGGTCGCCGCCCAGGAACAGGATCCGGCGCAGCAGCGCATCGGCATGCTGGGTTTCCTCTTCCATCTCGTGGTTCAGGCGTTCGTACAGCGCGAACAGGCCCTGGTCCTCGTAGCGGCGGGAATGGATGAAGTACTGGTCGCGGGCAGCGAGCTCGCCGCGCAGCAGTTCCTTCAGGCAGGCGATGACGTCCGGGTTGCCTTTCATGGGGGGCTCCTGTGAATCGATGCGGCATAGGGTGCCGCATTTCAAAGTACGGTGATCTAATCGGAATCAGTCGCAGTTGCGCCTGCGGCTACAATCGGCCCACGAGTTCGGAAAGGACGTGCGATGCGACGTACATGGCGTTGGGTGCTGGGCGTAGTGATCGCCATCGTGCTGATCGCCGCACTGGTCCTGTGGCTCCTGCTGCGGGGCAGCCTGGCCGACCTGGACGGCGAGCATGCCTTGCCGGGGCTGGCCGCGCCGGTCACCCTCGAGCGCGATGCGCTGGGGGTGGTCACCATCACCGCCGGCAGCCAGGCCGATGCGATGCGCGCACTCGGCCGCGTGCACGCGCAGGAACGTTATTTCGAAATGGACCTGATGCGCCGCAGTGCCGCCGGTGAGCTGTCGGCGCTGTTCGGGCCGAAGGCCATCGACGCCGACAAGCGCATGCGCGTGCATCGGCTGCGCGCGCGCACCGAGGCGAACATGCAGGCTGCGCTGGGCGACAACATCGAAGCGGTGAGCGCCTATGTCGGTGGGGTCAATCAGGGCCTGGCCGATCTCTCCGTGCGCCCGTGGGCCTACCTGCTGCTGCGGCAATCGCCACAACCCTGGCAGGCCAGCGACAGCGTGCTGGCCGGGCTGGCCATGTATGCCGACCTGCAGGACCCGGGCAATCAGACCGAGCTTGCGCTGAGCCGCATCCGCGCCGTGGTGCCGCCAGCGCTCTACACGCTGATTGCCCACGACGGTACCGAATGGGATGCACCGCTGTTCGGCGAACCGAGCGGCAATGCTGCCCTGCCCGACGCCAGCCAGCTCGACCTGCGCACATTGAAGGGAAAGTCGGGCACCGAGCAGGAAGAAGCCGACGTCGTCGGCAGCAACAACTTCGCGGTGGCCGGGGCGCTTACCGCCGACGGCCGCGCGATCGTCGCCGACGACATGCACCTGGGCCTGCGTGCCCCCGGCCTGTGGTTCCGCGTGCGCCTGCGCTACCCCGATCCACAGGCTGCCGGCGGCCAGGTCGATGTCACCGGCTTCTCGCTGCCCGGCCTGCCGGCGGTGATCGTCGGCAGCAACGGGCACGTGGCCTGGGGCTTCACCAACAGCTACATCGACACCGCCGATTACCGCTCGGAACCGGCCAATGCCGAGGTGACCGTGCATGAAGAGCGGATTGCGGTGGCCGGCCAGGCCGACGTGCTGTTCCCGGTACGCGAAACCGCCTGGGGCCCGATCATGCACGCCCATGCCGATGGCAGCGGTGACGCGCTGCGTTGGGTCGCCCACCTGCCCGGCGCGGTGCGGCTGGACTTCGGTGACCTGGCCCGCGTCGGTGACCTGGACAGTGCCCTGCAGTTCGCCGACCACGCCGGCATTCCCGCACAGAACCTGGTGGTCGGCGACCGCAGCGGACGCATCGCCTGGCGCCTGATCGGTGCCCGCCCCGACCGCGGTCCGGGCTGTGCACCGGCTGGCTTCACCGTCGCCAACAACCAGGACTGCGCCCCCTGGCCGATCCGCAGCGACGCCTCGCCGGCATTGATCGACCCACCGAACCATCGCCTGTGGACCGCCAACGGCCGCGTCCTCGACGGCGAGGCATTGGCCAATGTCGGCAACGGTGGATATGACCTGGGCGCCCGCGCGCGGCAGATCCGCGACCTGCTCGCCATCCAGGACCGCTTCGACGAGCACGACCTGCTGGCGATCCAGCTCGACGACCGCGCCGTGTTCCTGCAGCGCTGGTGGGCCCTGCTGCACGACGTCATCGAACGCAGTGACGACCCTGCCCTGAAGCGTTTGAAGGAGGCCAGTCATCAATGGGGCGGCCGTGCCTCGGCCAGCTCGGTCAGCTACCGGGTGGTGCGCGAGTTCCGTACGCAGGTGATGACAACACTGTCCAATGCACTGCTGGCACCGGCCAATGCGCAGCTGGGCGATGACTATCTGGAGCCGCGCCTGGCGCAGCTGGAAGGCGTGGCCTGGCCGATGCTGCAGCAGCGTCCGGCCAATCTGCTGCCACCGGCCTTCGACAGCTGGGATGCGCTGCTGATCGACGCCGCACGCCGCACCGAGAGCGAGCTGGCCAGGCAGGGCCCACTGGCCAAGCGCAGCTGGGGCGAACGCAATACGGCGGCGATCTGCCACCCCATCGCACGGGCGCTGCCGGACATCGCCAAACACTGGCTGTGCATGCCGGCCGACCGCCTGCCCGGCGACCGCGACATGCCGCGCGTGCAGACTCCGGGCTTCGGTGCTTCCGAGCGCATGGTGGTTTCGCCCGGGCACGAGGCCGACGGCATCGTGCACATGCCCGGCGGCCAGAGCGGGCACCCGCTGTCGCCGTACTGGGGCGCCGGCCACGAAGACTGGGTGCATGGGCGGCCGACGCCGTTCCTGCCGGGCAAGCCGCAGCACACGATGACGCTGGTGCCGGCATCGCGGTAGTGCCGGCCGCTGGCCGGCATCCATGTAGGTGTGTCCAGCATCATGAGGTTGCCGGCCAGCGACCGGCACTACCGTTCGACGCTCAGCCCCTGCGCCGCTCGATCAGGTTCAGCAGTGGCCCGGTCATCGCCGTTGTCACCAGCGCCATGATCACCAGCACCGCGAACAGGCGGTCACCGAGCAGGCCAAGTTCGTAACCCAGGTTGAGCACGATCAGCTCCATCAGGCCACGGGTGTTCATCAGTGCACCCAGCCGCCACGCCTCGCGCGTGGGCATGCCGGCACTGCGCGCGGCACTGAAGGTGCCCAGCAGCTTGCCGGTCGTGGCAACCGCGATCACCACTACGCACAGCACGATGTCGCTGGCCTGCAGCGCATCGGCGCGCATGCGCAGCCCGGTCATGGCGAAGAACAACGGCAGCAGCAGCGTCACCGCGAACGGTTCGACGCGGGCCATCAACAGGTCACGCAGCTGCGCGTTGGACGACACCGCCACGCCTGCGGCAAACGCACCGAACAGCGCGTGGATGCCGAGCATCTCGGTGACCAGCGCACTGCCCAGCGACAGCAGCAGGATGCCGAGCAGCCAGCGTCCCTCACGCCCCGGCGCGACCTGCTGGCGGGCGAACCACGGCTTCACCAGCCCCAGCATCAGTGCCACGAACGCGACCACGCACAGCAGGTTGAGACTGGCCGGCAACCAGCCGCCGGCCTGGGCAGCGGCCACGATCAATGCCAGCAGGCACCACGCGGTGGCATCGCCCAATGCTGCGCACGCGATGGCGGTCTGACCCAGCGGCGTCTGCGTGATGCCGCGATCGGCAAGGATGCGCAGCAACACGGGGAAGGCGGTGATGCTCATCGAAATGCCGGCGAAAAGCGCGAATGCGGTGAAGCCCACGCCCTGCGGGCCGTGCTGCGGGTACAGCCAGATCGCCAACGCGACGCCGAGCACGAACGGCACCGCGATGCCGGCATGGCTGACCGTGAAGGCGAAACGCCGGCGGCCGCGCAGTGCCGCCAGGTCCAGTTCGGCACCGGCCACCAGCAGAAACATCAGCACGCCCAGCTGGCTGAGCATGCCCAGAGGGCCCAGCGAACTGGCCGGGAACAGCGCACCCTGCAGCTGCGGCAGCAGGCTGCCGAGCACCAGCGGCCCCATCATCAGGCCGGCCGCCATCTCGCCGATCACCGCCGGCTGCCCCAGACGCTTGAGCAGCGCCCCCGCGCCCTTGGCCACCAGCAGCAGCACCAGCAGCTGCAGCAGGAACAGGCCCAGCGGTGACGCCAGGTGCTGCGCCCAGCTGCCTTCGGTGGCGGCCGTGGCACGCGCAACCGCTTCGGGCGCAGCCGGCCCGGCATAGCGGGCCAGCAGCACGCCGGCCAGCAGTGGTACCACGGCCCAGCCCAGGTAGCGCCATCCCCACTTCATCTGCGGCGCCTGGCCCCCGTTCTGTACGTCCATGAACATTCCCCAATGTACGGGGGGCGATCATACAAAAAAGGGGACGGAGGGGATTAAGACGTTTGTGGCACATACGACGTGCGCTCCTCCCTCCCCTTTCTCGCGCCTAGGCCAGTGCCTGCTCGTGCACTCCGGCGATCGCCCGACCCGACGGATCCGCCGCCGCGGCAAAACTGGCGTCCCACGCGATGGCCGCGGGCGACGAACAGGCGATCGACTTGCCCCCCGGCACGGTCTCGGCCGCTGCCCGGCTCGGGAAGAACTGCTCGAACAGGTGGCGGTAGTAGTACGCCTCCTTGGTCTGCGGCGGGTTGTGCGGGAAGCGCTTGTCGGCGGCCGCCAGTACACGGTCGCTCACCTGCGCCTCGGCATGTGCCTTCAGCCCATCGATCCAGCCATAGCCCACGCCATCGCTGAACTGTTCCTTCTGCCGCCACAGGATGCTGTCCGGCAGGTAGCCATCGAACGCCTCGCGCAGCACGGCCTTCTCGATGCGACGGCCGCCAAAACCGGCACCGACCATCTTGTGCGCGGCATCGAAGCGCATCGCCACATCAAGGAATTCGCGGTCGAGGAACGGCACGCGTGGCTCCACGCCCCAGGCCATCATCGACTTGTTGGCACGCAGGCAGTCGTAGTTGTGCAGGGCGTCGAGCTTGCGCACCAGCTCCTCGTGGAATTCACGCGCATCCGGTGCCTTGTGGAAATACAGGTAGCCACCGAAGATCTCGTCGCTGCCCTCGCCGGACAGCACCATCTTCACTCCCATCGCCTTGATACGTCGCGCCAGCAGGAACATCGGCGTCGATGCACGGATGGTGGTGACGTCGTAGGTCTCGATGTGGCGGATCACTTCCGGCAGCGCATCAAGGCCTTCCTCGAACGTGTACTCGAAGCCGTGATGCACGGTGCCCAGTGCTTCGGCGGCGATCGCGGCGGCAGCCAGGTCGGGCGAGCCCTTCAATCCGATCGCGAACGAGTGCAGCCGCGGCCACCAGGCTTCGGTCTGCCCGCCATCCTCGATGCGGCGACGCGCATAGCGTGCGGCCACCGCCGCCACCAGCGACGAGTCCAGGCCACCGGACAGCAGCACGCCGTACGGCACATCGCTCATCAGCTGGCGTTCCACCGCGTGCTCGAACGCCTGGCGCAGTTCGGCCAGGTCGGCCTGGCGACCCTGCACGTCGGCATAGTCGCGCCACGGTTGCTGGTAGTAGCGCACCAGCTCTCCACTGGCGCTGTCGAAGTAGTGGCCCGGCGGGAACTGCGCGACATCGGCACAGGTATCGACCAGCGCCTTCATTTCCGAGGCCACGCGCAGGCGGCCCTGGGCATCATGGCCCCAGTACAACGGCACCACGCCGACCGGGTCGCGCGCCACCAGTACACGCCCACTGTCGCGGTCCCACAGCGCGAACGCGAAGATGCCATTGAGCTGTTCCAGCCACTGCGCCGGCGAAGCGCCCTGGCGGTACAGCGCGTTGATCACCTCGCAGTCCGATCCGGTCTGGAAGTCGTAGGCGGCGGTCAGCGCCGCCTTCAATGCCTGGTGGTTGTAGATCTCGCCGTTCACCGCCAGTGCCAGCTGCCCGTCGGCCGACAGCAGCGGCTGCGAACCACCGGCCGGGTCGACAATGGCCAGCCGTTCGTGGACCAGCAGCGCGCCTTCGTCGAGATACACGCCGCTCCAGTCCGGGCCACGGTGGCGCTGGCGCTGCGACAGTTCCAGCGCGTGGCGGCGCAGGGCCGGAAGATCGTCACCGGCCTGCAGGCCGAAGATTCCGAAGATCGAACACATGGGGGAGCTCCTGTTGGGGGAATTTCACGGGTGGGAGGTGTTCGACCGGCCATCCAGGCCCGGGCAGGCTGCGCCCGGGCACAAAAAAACCCGCATCGACCGATGCGGGTTTTCTGGTGTCCGGGCGTGTGTTGCTGTCTATCTACCCAGGGCGCAGTCCCGCATCGGCCGCGCACGATTATTCGCGCGCAGATTATTGCGGTTGTTGTTATTGACGGCGGTGGCCGGGCGGATCGACATGGCATCGACCCTACCCCGGATTCCGGCGCTGCGCAACCGTTGCATTGGCAACCAGGTGAAGGTGTGCCGACCAACGGTCGGCACCCAGCAGTCGGCACTCACAGGGGGAGCGCCGGACCGTGCCCGGCGCCATGCCTCACGCCAGCAGCCGTTCCACCAGGTGCTGGTAAAGCCCCGGCAACGCTTCCAGATCATCCACGCGCACGTTCTCATCCACCTGGTGGATGCTGGCGTTGACTGGCCCCACTTCGATGCACTGCGCACCCAGCGGCGCGATGAAGCGGGCATCGGAGGTGCCGCCACCGGTGCTTTCCTCAGGGGCACGACCGATGTGCTCGGCCAGCACCGCGCGTGCGGTGGCGCGCAGCGTGCCTTCCGGGGTGTAGAACGGCTCGCCGCTGCGATGCCACTTCAGCGCGTACTGCAGGCCGTGCCGGTCCAGCAGCGCGGTGATCTCCGTTTCCAGCTTCGGTGCATCCCAGTGCGGGTTGTAGCGGATGTTGAAATCGACCTCCAGCTCCCCGGGAATCACGTTGTTGGCGCCGGTGCCGGCACGGATGTTGGAGATCTGCAGGCTGGTCGGCGGGAAACTCTCGTACCCCTCGTCCCAGCGTCGCGCCGTCAGCTCGGCCAGGGCCGGCGCCGCCTGGTGGATCGGGTTGCGTGCCTTCTCCGGATACGCCACGTGACCCTGCACGCCCTGCACGCGCAACTTGGCCGACAGGCTGCCGCGACGCCCGACGCGCAGCAGGTCGCCCAGCGCCGCTGTCGATGATGGCTCGCCGGTAATGCACCAGTCGATGCGCTGGCCGCGCTCGGCGAACAGGCGCGCGACGTGGCGCACGCCATCGATCGCGTCGCCTTCCTCGTCGCTGGTCAGCAGCACCGCCAGCGTGCCGGGGTGATCGGGATGCGCGGCGACGAACTGCTCGGCGGCCACCACGAACGCGGCCACGCTGCCTTTCATGTCGGCGGCGCCACGGCCATACAGCACGCCGTCGCGGATCTGCGGGGTGAACGGGTCGCTGGTCCAGGCCTCGCGCGGACCGGTCGGCACCACGTCGGTATGGCCCAGCAGCACCAGCACCGGCGCACCCTGGCCGTGGGTCGCCCACAGATTGTCGACCTCACCCAGACGCAGGTGGTCACAGTGGAACCCTGCCTGCTTCAACCGCGCCGCCAGCAGTGCCTGGCAACCGGCGTCGTCCGGGGTAACCGAGGGGCGCGCGATCAGCTCGCAGGCCAGGTCGAGGACGGCACTCATGACTGGCCCACGCCGAAGCGGGCCTTGAAGCCGTTGTCACTGAAACCCTGGCTGGCCTTGCCGTCGGCGGTAACCACCAGCGGGCGCTTGATCAACTGCGGGTACTCACGCAGCAGCAGCTTCCATTCGGCCTCGGAAGCGGCGGCCTTGCGGTTGTCCGGCAGCTGCCGCCAGGTGGTGGAGGATCTGTTCACCATCGCGGCCAGGCCACCCAGCTGCTCAGCCCACGCCAGCAGTGTTTCCGGGCTGGGCTTGTTGTCGCGGTAGTCGACGAAGGTGTACGGCACGCCGAAGCGGTCCAGCCACTTGGTCGCTTTCTTGCAGGTATCGCAGTTCTTCAAACCGTAGACAGTGGTGCTCATGGCCATCTGTGATGCTGGAAAACAGAGGGCCAGAATCTCACAACAGGCGCTCGGACACGACCCGGAACGGCGCGGCACGGTGGGTCGCCTGCCACAGCGCGGCGCACGCGGCAGGCGCGGCAGCATCCGCCCGAACAGGACGTCGGGGGGATGCCGGTAGCTCGCGTACTGCGCCGGATCCTCCGGCGCAGTCACCTTCAGTCGGCCAGGCCCCGCAGCAGGTCGTTGACGCTGGTCTTGCTGCGGGTCCTGGCATCGACCTGCTTGACGATCACCGCGCAGTACAGCGAATGGGTACCGTCCTTGCTCGGCAGCGAGCCGGACACCACCACGCTGTACGGCGGGATGTAGCCGTAGCTGATCTCACCGGTGGCGCGGTTGTAGATGCGGGTGCTCTGGCTGAGGAACACGCCCATGCCGATCACGCTGTGGTGGCCGACCACCACACCCTCAACCACTTCCGAGCGGGCACCGATGAAGCAATGGTCCTCGATGATGGTCGGGCTGGCCTGCAGCGGCTCCAGCACGCCGCCGATGCCGGCACCGCCGGACAGATGACAGTGCTGGCCGATCTGCGCGCAGGAACCGACGGTGGCCCAGGTGTCCACCATGGTGCCTTCGCCGACATAGGCGCCGATGTTGGTGAAGCTCGGCATCAGCACCACATCCTTGCCGAAATACGTGCCACGGCGAGCAATCGCGCCCGGCACCACGCGCACGCCGCCTCGGCGGAACTTCGCTTCGTCATAGCCGGCGAAGCGCGATTCGACCTTGTCCCAGAACGGTGCCGGGCGTGCATCGACCACCGCCATGTCGTTGACACGGAAATACAGCAGCACCGCCTTCTTCAGCCACTCGTTGACCTTCCAGCCGCCCTGGCCGTCCGGCTCGGCGACGCGGAATTCACCGCTCTCCAGGCCGTCGATCACACGGTTGACCAGCGGTCTGGTCGAGCCTTCCAGTTCGTGCAGGGTCAGCGTGGCGCGGCGTTCGAAGGCACTTTCGATGCCGAACTTCAGTTCTTCCACGCCCGGCGCGGCCGGCTTGCGCAGCGACTTGCGGGCGATGGTTTCGGCGCGTGCGGCTTCTGCGCTCTTGGCCGGGGCCTTCTTCGGTGCCGCCACCTTCTTCGCCGGCGCCTTCACCACCGCGGCTTTCTTCGGCGCGGCAGCCTTCTTCGCAGCCGGCACGGCGGCAGTTTTCTTGGCCGCTGCGCTCTTGGCGGTGGCAGCAGTCTTCTTAACAGGCTTGGTGGCCATCAGGCGGGGTCTCCGGCGTTTCGATCAGGGTCCAGGCAGGCCAGCATCGCGTCATGCAGCTGCTGCCGGGCAGGTTCAGTCAGGGGGAGGTCGTGTTCGTCACTGATCACGAAGGTGTCTTCGGCGCGTTCGCCGAACGTGGCAATGCGCGCATCATGCACGCGCAGGCCCTGGTTGCGCAGCACGAACGCCACATCGGCCAGCAGGCCGGGACGGTCGGGGGCGACCAGGGCAAAACGGGTTGCGCCCGGTTCATCGCGGAATTCGATGCGCGGCGCAAAACGGAAATGACGCAGCTGCCGCGGCACCACCCGGCGTGACGGCCGAAGCCGCGCAAGGTCGCCACTCAGGGCCTCGCGCAGCGCCGCCTCCAGGTTGGCACTGCTGCCATCGGCAAACGTGTCGGCCGGGTTCACTTCGAAGGTATCGAAGATGGTGTCGGCCGGGCCATCCAGCACGCGTGCACGGTGGATCCCGTAGCCCTTGCGGTCCAGGGTCATTACGATCGCGGCGAACAGGCCGTCGCGGTCGGGCGAGTGCACGAACACTTCCAGCGCCGGGTCGTCGACACTGATCCGGCGGACCTTGACCAGGGTCTGGCCCTGCTTCACCGGCACCAGCGCAGCGGCCTGCCAGGCCAGCTGCTCGGGGCGCAGGCGGATGAAGCCCTCATCCGGCATCACCGCGAACTGGCGATCGATGGTGGCGTCGTCGTAACCCTGCTCGCGCACCAGTGCGCGCACGCTGTCACGTGCCTCGGCCACGCGTTCGGCGGCCGGTACCGGATGCTCCAGCCCCTCGCGCAGCGCGCGCCGGGTGGCGAAGTACAGGTCGGCCAGCAGGCGGTCCTTCCAGGCATTCCACAGCTTCGGGCTGGTGCCGGCGATGTCGGCACAGGTCAGCAGGTACAGGTAGTCCAGGCGGTCGCGGCTGCCGACCAGGGTGGCGAAGCGATGGATCACCACCGGATCGGCGATGTCCTGCTTCTGCGCGGTCACCGACATGCGCAGATGCTGTTCGACCAGCCACGCCACCAGTTCGGTATCGGTGCCACTGAGCGCATGCGCCTGGCAGAACGCACGCGCGTCCACCGCACCCAGCTCCGAGTGGTCGCCGCCGCGGCCCTTGGCGATGTCATGGAACAGGCCGGCCAGCAGCAGCAGCTCCGGCTTGCGCAGGCGCGGCCACACTTCGTGCGCGATCGAGAAGCGCTCGTCGGCACGGCTGCTGGCGAACAGGCCGATGTTGCGCAGGACCATCAGCGTGTGCTGGTCGACGGTGTAGACATGGAACAGGTCGAACTGCATGCGCCCGCTGACTTGGGCGAACGCGGGAATCCACTGGCCAAGCACGCCCAGCCGCGCCATGCGCGAAAGCGTGTCGACCGGGCGCTGGCCACGCAGCAGGGCAAGGAAGTGCTCGCGTGCGTCGGCGTCGGCCTGGTCATAGGCCGGCAGCAGCGGCAGCGACTCGGCCAGCGCACGCGCGGTCAGCGAGTGCAGGCCGCGCACCTGCGGGTTGTTGGCCCAGCTGGAAAACAGCGCGAACACTTGGCCAATGTCGCCCTGCGGCCAGTCGGCCTCGTTGGCGGCCAGGTAGCCACGACGCAGGGAAAAGCCCACGGTCAGCGGCTCCGGCTGCGCCTCGCCGTCGAACTGCTCCTCGAAGCGCTGCAGCAGGCGGTCGCTGATCCGCCGCACCACCAGCGCGGCGCGGTAGAAGCCCTGCATCATTTTCTCGACACCGAGGCTCTCGGCGTCGTCTTCGAAGCCCAGGCGCGCGGCGAGGGTCTTCTGGTAATCGAAACGCAGGCGCTCTTCCGGGCGACGTGCTACCAGGTGCAGGCCAAACCTCAGTCGCGCCAGCACGGCACGTTCGCGCTTGAGCGCCGCGGCTTCGTCGGCACCCAGATGGCCGAGCCCGACCAGGGCTTCCAGGTCGCGCACGCCGAACGCGCGCAGTGCCATCCAGCCCAGCGTGTTGAGATCGCGCAGGCCACCGGGGCCATCCTTCAGGTCCGGCTCCAGGTTGTCGGCGGTATCACCGAAGCGCTGGTGACGGTTGCGCAGCTCTTCCAGCTTGACCAGGAAGAAAGTGCGTGCCGGCCACAGTTCGCGATCGTCGATGGCCTCGCGCAGCGCGCGGCGGGCGGCGTCATCGGCCAGGATCGGACGCGCCTCGATCAGCGCGGTCAGCACGGTCTGGTCAGCCGCCGCCTCGCGGCACTGCAATGCAGAACGCACCGCATGGCTGACCGCCAACCCGCAGTCCCACAGCAGCGCGAACAGCCGCGCCAGGGCCGCTTCGTGCGCCAGTTGCGCCGGCGGATCGCCGAACACCAGCAGGTCGATGTCCGATCGCGGGAACAGTTCACCGCGGCCATAGCCGCCTACCGCGAACAGCGACAGGCCGCTGCCGGCCGGCAGGCACCGCTGCCACGCCAGGCGGATCAAGTGGTCGGCAGCGCGCGCACGCAACGCCAGCAGGCGCTCGATGTTGTCGCCCTGGTCGAAGCGGCGGTACAGGCGTGCGTCGGCCTGCTGCAGCGCCTGCCGCGCCGCAGCGGCCCAGTCCGGGTCGTTGAGCGACGCGGCCGGCGTGTCCAGCAGCGAACTCGCCGGCAGCATCGTCAGGAAACCTGCGACTCGCCCGGCGACAGGGTCAGCACGTCGACGCCGGTCTCGGTGACCGCGACCATGTGCTCCCACTGCGCCGACAGCTTGCGGTCCTTGGTCACCACGGTCCAGCCATCCGGCAGCACCTTGTTGTAGCGGGTGCCCTCGTTGATCATCGGTTCGATGGTGAAGGTCATGCCCGGCTGCAGCACCAGGCCCTGGCCCGGGCGGCCGTAATGCACCACCTGCGGCTCATCGTGGTAGACCTTGCCGATGCCGTGGCCGCAGTACTCGCGCACCACGCTGAAACGCTCGCCTTCGGCATAGCTCTGGATGGCATGGCCGATGTCGCCCAGGGTGGCGCCCGGACGCACGGCGCGGATGCCGCGCCACATGGCTTCGTAGGTGGTTTCCACCAGGCGGCGGGCCATCACCGACGGCGTGCCGACGAAGTACATGCGGCTGGTATCGCCGTGCCAACCGTCCTTGATGACGGTGACATCGATATTGATGATGTCGCCATCCTTGAGCACCTTCCCTTCACTGGGGATGCCGTGGCAGATGACATTGTTGACCGAGGTGCACACGGTCTTCGGGAAGCCGCGGTAGCCGACGTTGGCCGGAATGGCGCCCTGCACGTTGACGATGTGGTCGTGGCAGATGCGGTCCAGCTCCTCGGTGGTGACACCGGGCTTGACGTGGGGGGTGACGATGTCCAGCACTTCGCTGGCCAAGCGGCCGGCGATGCGCATCATCTCGATTTCCTGCGGGGTTTTCAGATTCACGCTCATGGCACCCATTATCGCCGATCCGGCCGCAATCTGAACGAACGCCACCCAACTGGCATTCCGGGCCATGCACCGGGCCATGCACGCTTTCGGCAAGGAAAATGAAAGCGTGATGCCCTCCACCCTTTCGCCCGCCTGTTTATCACAGATTACAGACACTTACGCCACCTAAGCTGGGGTCACCGTCGCCGAAGCGGTGCCGATCGTGCCGCCTTCGCCTTGTTCAACGGACCTTCGGGTCAGGGAGGTTGTCCATGCGATCCGCGCTTCGTTCTCCGCTTGCCTGGGCCTTCGCCGGCCTCCTGCTGTCCAGCCCGGCCCTGGCCGCAGATACCACCACCTTCAACGTCACGCTGGTGGTCACCAAGGCCTGCACCATCACGGCCGCGGCCGCTACCAACGTCGACTTCGGCACGGCGGCGTCGACCACCGCCACGCCCACCCTCGGCCAGGGCACGGTCACCGCGCAGTGTTCGGCGCTGACGCCGTACACCATCGCGCTGAATGCGGGCGCCAACGCGGGCACCGCCAACGACGTCACCACGCGGCGCATGAAGAACACCAATGCCGCCGTGACCGCCAACAACTATGTCGGCTACCAGCTCTACCAGGATGCCGCGCATACCCTGGTCTGGGGATCCACAACCGGCACCAATACCCAGGCCGGCATCGGCACCGGCCTGGCCGTGCCGTACGTTGTCTACGGCCAGATCCTGAACCTGAGCACCAACAACCCGGCCACCGGCAGCTACCTGGATACGGTTACCGCCACGATCACCTATTGATGGAGCACGCCCGCATGGCCGGACCCCGCCCGTGGCGCGCCACCGGCGTGGCGCTGCTCGCCCTGTGCCTGCTGGCCACCGCCACCGCCGGCGCCACCAGCCTGCAGGTCGCGCCGACCAGCCTGCAGCTGGAGGCGCGCCAGCGTGCGGCTGAGCTATGGCTGACCAACAGCGGCACCGCGCCGGTGAAGCTGCAGGTGCGCGTGTTCCGCTGGGTGCAGCAGGACGGCCAGGAACGGCTGCTGCCCACCGATGAGCTGATGGCCACACCGCCCATGCAGGAACTGGCCGCGGGCCAGCAGCAACTGGTGCGGGTGATGCGTCCGGACAACGAGCCACCGCCTGCACAACGGCACTACCGGTTGATCGTGGACCAGATCCCGGACCTGGCCACGCGTGCCGAGGGCATGCAGTTCGTCCTGCGCTATTCAATCCCCGTGTTCGTGCAGCCTTCGGCCGGCGCCCTCGCCCCACAGTTGCAGGCCCGCCTGGTGACACTGGCGGATGGCCGCAATGGCGTGGAGGTGGCCAATACGGGTGACAGCTACGCGCAGATCGCCGATCTTGCGCTGGGCAGCGCCACGCGTCCGCGCATCGTCCATCCCGGATTGCTGGGCTACGTGCTGCCGGGCCAGGTGATGCGCTGGCCGATCGAGCGCGTGGCGATCGACCGCGACAACGACCAGATCACGGCCAAGCTCAATGGCGAGTCGGAACAGACGCCGCTGTCGCCCCCACCGGCTCGCTGAGGCCTTGATGGGCGCGTTGCTGGCTGCCCTGGCTCCCGCGGCGACCGAGGCCGCCGATGCGTCCGGCGCGGCCGTTGATGTCTCCGGCGTGTCGGCCGATGCCACCCTGCCGCCCCCGACCCCACTGACCGCCAGCCAGACGCTGTACCTGGATGTGTCGCTCAACAGCACGCCACGCGGCCTGCTGCCGTTCATCGAGAACCGCGGTCGGCTTCAGGCCAGCCCCGAGGTGTTGCGCCAGCTCGGCTTCAATGCCAGCGGCGAGGTACCGGTCTACCTGGACCAGATCAGTGGCGCGGTGGTGCGCTACGACGCGCACATGCAGACCCTGGCGCTGGATGTGCCGCTGGACCAGCTGACCCTGCCGACCACGGTGCTCAGCCGGCCGCAGGCGCGTGCGCCGACCGGCAATGCCTCGCCGGGCGTGCTGCTCAACTACGACGTATACGGCAGCCGGGTGGACACGCTCGGCAACCTCAGCCTGAGCTCGGAACTACGCGTGTTCGGCATCGGCAACGGCACGTTCGAAAACACCGCCATCAGCCGCCGCTACCAACAACCCGGCGACCGCCAGTGGCGCGGCGAGAGCATGCGCCTGGACACCCGATGGAGCCTGGACTTCCCCGACAGTGCAACGACGCTGGAGGTCGGCGACTTCTACAGCGGCTTCGTCGATTGGACCCGGCCAGTGCGCCTGGGTGGCGTGCAGATCGGTCGCAACTACGGGCTGCAGCCCTATCGCGTACTGACGCCCACGCCGAGCTTCCTCGGCCAGGCCGTGGTGCCCTCCACGGTCGAGCTGTACGTGGATGGCCTGCGCCAGTACAGCGGACAGGTCCCGGTCGGTCCGTTCCAGCTGGCGGCACAGCCTGGTATCAGCGGCACCGGCATCGCGCAGGTGGTGGTAACCGATGCGTTCGGCCGCATGCAGACACTGGATTTCAGTTTCTATGGCACCCAGCAACTGCTGGCCAAGGGCCTTTCGGACTGGTCGGTCGGCGTCGGCCAGCTGCGCGAGGACTTCGGCCAGCGCTCCTTCGGCTACGACGATCGCACGGTGGCCAGTGCCAGCTGGCGCGGCGGCATCAGCAATGCCTTCACTGGCGAGGCGCATGCCGAAGGCGGCGGCGGCCTGGCCCAGGCCGGCATCGGCGGCTGGTGGCTGCTCGGCGCTGCCGGCGTGTTCAATGCGGCCTATGCACGCAGTGATTACCACGGGCTGCAGGGCGGGCAATGGGCGCTGGGCTACAGCTGGAACAACCGCCGCTTCAACGTCAATCTGCGCAGCGTGCGCAGCCACGGCGACTACCGCGACCTGGGCGCACTGCAGGGCAACCTGCCACCGAGCATCAGCGAGCAGGCCACCCTCGGCCTGGACCTGCTGCGGCTGGGCACGCTCAGCGCAAGCTACCTGCGCCTGCGCTACCCCGACGGCGACGACAACCGCTACGCCAGCCTGTTCTGGTCGCGCAGCTGGAGCCAGCGCTGGTCGGCCTACCTGTCGCTGAACCAGAACCTGGACCACAGCGACGACCGCAGCATCTACCTGTCGCTGACCGCCAGTCTGGGCAACAACCGCCAGGCCAGCCTCTCGAGCCAACGCAACGGCGACAGCCAGAGCTGGGTCGCGGACGTGACCCAGCCGGTGCCCGGCGATGGCAGTGCCGGCGGCGTCGGCTGGCGCGCACAGCTGCGCCATGGCGAGGACGGCAATGGCGGCCTGGCCGAGGTCGGCATCCTCAACGATACCGGCCGCTATTCGTTCGGCGCCTCGCGCCAGGGCGGGCTGAACTATGCCTACGCCAGCGCCAGCGGCAGCGTGGTGTGGATGGGTGGCCACACCTTCGCCACGCGCGAAGTGTCGGACGCGTTCGCGGTGATCAGCACCAGTGGCGTCGGCGGCGTGCCGGTGCGGCTGGAAAACCGCCTGATCGGCGTCACCGATGATCGCGGCCTGCTGCTGGTCAGCCCGTTGCTGTCCTGGCAGCGCAACCGGGTCTCGATCGACACCCTGGACCTGCCCGAGGACATGCGTGCCGACCGCATCGAGGATTGGGTGACGCCTCGCCAGCGCGCCGGCACCCGGATCGCCTTCCAGCTGCGCTCGCGACCGTCGCTGAGCCTGACCCTGCTGGCAATGGACGGGCAGCCGCTGGAGGTGGGCAGCGAGGTGCAGCTGCCCGATGGCCGCCAGGCCACGGTCGGCTATGACGGCCTGCTGTACCTGGAAGACGTTGCCGCCGGCAGCGTGCTGTACGTCACCACCAGCCGCGGCCCCTGCCGGGTGAAGGTCCCCGCCCTGCCCAGGGTGGTGGCGACCGGTGCGCGGCCGAAACCGGCGCCGCTGCAGTGCATTCCGGAGGTGGCGCCATGAGGACGTTGCTGCTCGGCCTGCTGCTGTTCGCTGGCCTGCTGGCGGCAGCACCGGCCCGCGCTGTCGCGGTCTGCACCGCGGTCGCCAATCCAACGCTGCCGTTCGGCAACATCAACAGCAATGCGCCTGGCCCGAGCACGGCCAACCTCAACATCACGGTGACCTGCACCACCGCCGCGCTGAGCGCGCTGGCCACAACCGGTGTGCGCGTCTGCGTCGGCATCGGCGCAGGCAGTGGTGGCGGCAGCAGTTCAAGCTGGCGGACGATGAAGACCAGCAGCAGCGACAGCATGAACTTCCAGCTCTACAACACCTCGAACTTCAGCCAGGTGACGGGGTTGGTCCCGCGCGGCACGCCCCCGGCACAGGAATTGACCATGACCTACAGCGTGCCGCTGGTCGCCGGCGGCAGCGGTGCGCAGTCCGTGCAGCTGTTCGGGCAGATTCCGGCCAACCAGATCCTGGCCTCCGGCGCCTACAGCAGCACCTTCAGCGGCGCCGACGTGGTGTTGACCTGGGCCTGGAACGAGGTCCTGCTCGGCAATGCCACAGTGCCCGCCACCTGCAACGGCGGCGCCACCGGCACCAACAGCGCAAGCGCAGCCTTCAGTTTCACCGCCACCGCCAATGTGCTGCCGCAGTGCGGCAGCTACGTCACCACCGACATGAACTTCGGCAACGTCACCGGCAGCATTCCCGCCAACATCGACCGGACCGCCACGCTGACACTGACCTGCCTGAAGAACACCGCCTTCCAGGTCGGACTCAACAACGGCCGGAACCCTGCCGCGACCAGCATCCGGCGCATGGCCACCACCATCGGCGGCAGTACCTACTACCTTCCCTACGAGCTGTACCGGGACTCGGCTCGGAGCCTGCGCTGGGGCAATACGTTGACTGTCGACACGGCCAGCGGCACCGGCACCGGCAGCGCACAGCAGCTGACCATCTACGGCCGGGTGCCGCCGGTCACCGGCCAGCCCCCGGCTGGTACCTACAACGACCTGGTGACGGTGACGATCACCTATTGACCGGCGTGCCGACCAACGGTCGGCACCCACCGGACGAAGGCCGTGCCGAGCGCCGGCTCGGCGCTACAGTTCCGGCACATCCCGCCGATACCGCGCAGCAAGTCTTTCAGCATGGTGGATGGCAGGTGGTTCGCACATTTTCGATCGCGGCGATGCTGGTCGCCAGTACGCCGGCCTTGGCCGAACCCAGCAGCTCCCTGCAGATCCGGCTGACCGTGGTCGACTCCTGCAGCGACGACACCGGTGGCGCGCGCTGTACGGCGCCGCACCAGCGCAGCGATACACCCCAGCTGCCATCCCAGGTGCGCGAGCTCGCACCACCGGCGACGGACGAGAACCCAACACCCGCCGTGACCCTCATCTACTGATGCGCGCGCTGCTGATCCTGCTTGCACTGCTGGCGCAGCCGGCTGCGGCGCTTGAGGTGTTGCCTACCACCCTGCAGCTGCCGGCCGAAGGCGGCCGCGCCGAGCTGTGGCTGCGCAATCCCGGGCCCGGCCGCTGGCAGGGCCACGTGCAGGTGCTGGCCTGGGATCAGCAGCTGGACGCCGAACGACTGCAGCCCAGCGACCAGATCCGGGTCAGCCCGGCGCGGCTGGATCTCGCCCCGGGCGGTACGCAGCGCGTCTGGCTGCTGCCACGTGATCCGGCCGCGGCAATGGGTGAACAGGCCTACAGGATCGTGCTGACGCCGGCGCTGGCAGGGCTGCCGCGCTACTCGCTACCGCTGTTCCGGGGCGCCGCGGCGCCAGTGCTGCACGCCCGCCTGCAGGGTCGGATCGAGGCCCTGGGGTCGCAGCCTGCGTTGCGACTCAGCAACTGCGGTACGCTGCACGGCCGCCTGCACGACCTGCGCTTCATCGCGGCGGACGGCCAATCGACAGTGCTGGTGGGCGGGCTGGCCGGCTACATCCTCGCCGGCCATGAACGACGCTGGCCCCTGCCCGCCCGCGCGGACAGTTACGCAGGTGGCCGCTTCCGGGCACGCCTGCAGGACGGCCGCGAGGTCGATCTGGCCGCATCTGACCCCGCAATTGCAGCGAGCGCCCGCAGCGGGCTATAATCGACCGGATTCCTGCCGCCTGCGTGCGCGGGAACCCGTCCACACCGGACGTCACCGGTGAATCCACACCTGCTGCCCCCATCCGTGCCGGGGTGCTCCGCAAGGAGTTCGGCCACGGAGGCAACAGGGAAGCCCAACCCCGGAACCGATCGCGCTTCCACGCGTCCCGCATACCTATCCCCGCGGGCGGAATCGCTGGTTCCATATCAGGAGTATTGCAATGCCCCAGGTCACCATGCGTCAGATGCTGGAAGCCGGCGTCCACTTCGGCCACCAGACCCGCTACTGGAACCCCAAGATGGCTCCGTACATCTTCGGCGCCCGCGGCAAGATCCACATCATCAACCTGGAAAAGACCGTCCCGCTGTTCAACGACGCGATGAACTTCATCTCGTCGGTTGCCCAGAAGCGCGGCACCGTCCTGTTCCTGGGCACCAAGCGCAGCGCCCGCGAAACCATCAAGGAAGAAGCCGAGCGTTGCGGCATGCCGTTCATGAACCAGCGCTGGCTGGGCGGCACCCTGACCAACTTCCGTACCGTCAAGCAGTCGGTTGCCCGCCTGAAGGAACTGGAAGCCGGTGAAACCGACGGCACCTTCGAGAAGCTGGTCAAGCACGAAGTGCTGGGCCTGCGTCGCGAGCGCGACAAGCTGGAAGCCTCGCTGGGCGGCATCAAGGACATGAACCGCCTGCCGGACGCGATCTTCGTGATCGACATCGGCCACGAAGACATCGCGATCAAGGAAGCCAAGAAGCTGGGCATCCCGGTCATCGCCGTGGTCGACACCAACTACAACCCGGAACTGGTGGACTACGCCATCCCGGGCAACGACGACGCCATCCGCGCTGTGCAGCTGTACGCCCGCGCCGCTGCCGACGCCGTGCTGGAAGGCAAGGCTGCTGCTCCGCACGCCGCTTCGGTGCGTGAGGAAGAGTTCGCTGAAGCCGCTGCCGAAGGCGAAGAGAAGCCGGCCCGCCGCGCTCCGGCCAAGAAGGCTGCCAGGAAGGGCGACGACGCCCAGGCCTGATCCAGGCCACAGGGTGGACGCCCGGCGTCCACCCTCCTGCACGCAGCCCTTGGCGCGTGACAGGACCGTGTCACACGGGCCGGCCACCATGCCGGCCCAACCCCTTTCTTTCGTGAGGTAATCCCGTGGAAATCACTGCTTCCCTGGTCAAGGAACTGCGCGAGCGCACCGGCGCCGGCATGATGGAATGCAAGAAGGCGCTTACCGAAGCCAACGGCGACATCAACGCCGCTGCTGAAGCCATGCGCAAGTCCGGCGCTGCCAAGGCCGACAAGAAGGCTGACCGCGTGGCCGCCGAAGGCCGCCTGGGCCTGGCCCAGGATGGCGGCAAGGCCGTGCTGGTCGAAGTCAACTCGGAAACCGACTTCGTCGCCAACGACGACAACTTCAAGACCTTCGTCAACGCCGTCGCCGCTGCCGCCCTGGCATCGGGCGCCAACGACGTGGAAGCCGTGAAGGCTGCCACGCTGGCCGATGGCCGCACCGTTGAAGAAGCCCGCGCCACCGCCGTGCAGACCCTGGGTGAGAACATCCAGATCCGCCGCATGGTCAAGGTCGACACCACCGGCAACATCGGCGCCTACGTCCACACCAACGGCAAGGTCGGCGTGCTGGTTGACCTGATCGGCGGCGACGTCGAGCTGGCCCGCGGCCTGGCCATGCACGTGGCCGCGCTGAAGCCGCCGCACAACAAGGCTGCGGACGTTCCGGCCGACTTCGTCGAAAAGGAAAAGGAAATCGAGCTGGCCAAGATGTCCGAGAAGGACAAGGCCAAGCCGGCCGAGATCCTGGAAAAGATCATCAGCGGCAAGATCAACAAGATCGTCAGCGACGTGACCCTGTACGGCCAGACCTACGTGCTGGGCGACACCACCGTCGAGCAGGTGGTCAAGGCCGCTGGCGCCGATGTGGCTGGCTTCAAGCTGCTGATCGTCGGCGAAGGCATCGAGAAGGTGGTGGAAGACTACGCCGCCGAAGTTGCCAAGGCGATGCAGGTCTGATTCCAGCCCTCCGGCTGTGAAGCGACCAGAAGGAGCCGCGGGAAACCGCGGCTCTTTTTTTGTACCCACTGCATCGGTGGGTGGGCACCGTTGGTGCGCGCACTGACGCCAGGCACAGCCCGATATCAGGGCTCTTTGCGTTGCGCGCGAATCAAGCCGATACTCGGCGCAGGGAATCCACAGTCGCGTAGCAGGAAGGAAAATCGCGGACTGTGATGCATTCCTAGGTATTCTTGTCCTAATGGAATTGAACGACCCGACATGCCTCCCGAGCTGACAGCTGCCCTGGCGCTCTGCCGCAACCTGCCCTCGCCGCCCGGTATTGCCCTGCGCATCATCGAGCTGGCACAGGACCCGGAAGCGGATATCGCCACCGCCGCCGACATCATCGCCATCGACATGGCGCTGAGCGCTCGCATGCTGCGCATCGCCAATTCGCCGCTGTACGCCAGCCGCCGCCGCATCGAGAACCTTGGCCAGGCACTGACCATGCTCGGCCTTAACGCCACAATCAGCCTTGCTCTGGGTTTCACCGTCACCCAGGGCCTGACCGGCGGCGCAGGCGCCGACCACGACCTGCGCCAGCGCGCGTGGAAGCGCAGCATTCTCAGTGCACTGGCCGCCAGCCAGCTGGGCCAGGCCCGCGGCCTGCGCCGGCTGGAGGAACTGATGCTGGCCGGGCTGCTGCAGGACCTGGGCGTGCTGTGCCTGGCCCAGGCCGAATCGGAGCGTTACCTGCCGCTGCTGCGCGAAGCCCGTGACAACACGGACCTGGTCGCCCGCGAACGCGACGCGCTCGGCTGCAGCCACGCCGATGTCGGCGCCTGGGTGGCCGAGCAATGGGGCCTGCCACGCTATCTGGTTGAGAGCATCAGCCACAGCGAGGACGACGACGCCGCCGATTCGCCGTTCCAGGCCTGCGTGCAGCTGTCCGGCGCCGTTGCCGACATCTGGCTGGACGAAGACGCCGATGCCGCCCGCGAGCGCGCCCTGCACCAGGTGCATGAGCGGCTGGAACTCGACAGCGCCCGTTTCGACCAGGTGCTGACCCGCATCAGCGAGGCCCTGCCGGATATCGCCAGCCTGTTCGAGGCCGGCCTGAACTCGCCCTCGCGGGTCCGCGAGCTGATCGACCACGCGCAGGAGCTGGCCACCCTGCGCAACCTGCGCGAGCTGCAGGATGCCGAGCAGGCACGCCGCCGCGCCGACGAATTCGAGGCGCGGGCCAAGCGCCTGGCTGACCAGGCCCATCGCGACGCCCTGACCGGCGTGCTCAACCGGCGCCAGCTGGAGGCGGTGCTCGAGCAGGAGTTCCTGCGCGCCGGGCGTCAGGGCTGGCCGCTGTCGGTGGCCTTCATCGACCTGGATGACTTCAAGAAGATCAACGACGCCCACGGCCACCTGACCGGCGACGAGGTGCTGCGCGCCTTTGCCGGCAAGCTGCAGGGCCAGCTGCGCCATAGCGATACCGTGGCCCGCTTCGGCGGCGAGGAATTCGTCGCGCTGCTGCCCAATACCAGTGAGTCCGTGGCCCTTGACGTAATCCGGCGCGTACTGGCCAACATCGTCGCCACGCCGATGGCCGAACTGGAGGGAGGGCCGCTGTTCGTCACCTTCTCCGCCGGCGTGGCTACCCAGGGCGGCTACGAGCGCTTTGCCGACGTGCAGGACCTGCTGCGCGCCGCCGACGACGTGCTGTACCGCTCGAAGAACCTGGGCCGTAACCGGGTGATCGCCCGCTCCCCCGGTGCGCTCGGCCACGACGAGCTTTCAGCCACCGCCGGCGCCGAGCTGGGCTGAACGGGACGCCCTGCATGACCGGGGCGGATGGCAGGATTTCGCGCCGCAGTGCACAAAACACTTTGGCCCTACGCCGCATGCGCGTAGAATCCCCCGCGATTTCCACGCACCCGAGGTCCCCATGTCCAAGCTCGCCTATCGCCGCATCCTCCTGAAACTGTCCGGGGAGGCGCTGATGGGAGATGAGGACTACGGCATCGACCCGAAGGTCATCAACCGCCTGGCCCGCGAGGTCATCGAAGCCCAGCAGGCCGGTGCCGAAGTGGCACTGGTGATCGGCGGCGGCAACATCTTCCGCGGCGCCGGCCTGGCCGCTGGCGGCATGGACCGGGTCACCGGCGACCAGATGGGCATGCTGGCCACGGTCATCAACGCCCTGGCCATGCAGGACGCCCTCGAGAAACTGGGCGCCAAGGCCCGCGTGATGAGCGCGATCAAGATCAACGACGTGTGCGAGGACTACATCCGCCGCCGCGCCATCCGCCATCTGGAAAAGGGCCGCCTGGTGATTTTCGCCGCTGGCGTCGGCAGCCCGTTCTTCACCACCGACTCCGGCGCCGCGCTGCGCGCGATCGAGATCGGCGCCGACCTGCTGCTGAAGGCCACCAAGGTCGATGGCGTGTACGACAAGGACCCGAACAAGCACAGCGACGCGGTCCGCTTCGACAGCCTGAGCTACGACGAAGTCATCCGCCGCGGCCTGGAAGTGATGGATACGGCGGCCTTCGCGCTGGCCCGCGACAGCGACCTGCCGATGCGCGTGTTCGACATGGGCCAGCCGGGTGAGCTGCTGAAGATCCTCAGCGGCGCGAACATCGGCACCCTGGTCCAGGGCCGCGACCCGGCCTGAGCCTGAGCGCCAGGCGAGCTCCGGGCCGATTCAGGCCCGGCAGCGTCCCGTATTCGCCTATAATCGCCCGATTCCAGTTACACCCAGGACCCGGCGATGCTCAACGACATCAAGAACAACGCGCAGACGCGCATGGCCAAGAGCATCGACGCTCTGAAGCACACCCTCACCTCGATCCGCACCGGCCGCGCCACCCCGGCCCTGCTGGACCGTGTCACGGTCAGCGCCTATGGCAACGCCAGCACCCCACTGAACCAGGTCGCGTCGATCTCCAACGCCGACGCGCACTCGCTGCTGGTCACGCCGTTCGACAAGAGCATGATCAAGGAGATCGAAAAGGGTCTCTACAACGCCGAATTCACCCCGAACACGCTGGGCACTGCGATCCGCATCAACATGCCGCCGCCGACCGAAGAGCGCCGCAAGGAGCTGGTCAAGCAGGTGCAGAAGGAAGGCGAAGGCGCGAAGATCGCGATCCGCAACATCCGCCAGGACGCGAACAAGGAAATCGCCAAGCTGGTCAAGGACAAGGCGATCAGCGAAGACGAGAAGAAGCGCGGTGAAGACGACATCCAGAAGTTGACCGACACCAACATCAAGGACGTCGACAAGGTCGTTGCCGACAAGGAAAAAGAACTGCTGTCGGTCTGAAGTCGATGCCTTCAGTCCCACCTCCGTTGCCGGCCGCCCTGCCCCGCCACATCGCCATCATCATGGATGGCAATGGGCGCTGGGCACAGCAGCGCCGTCGTCCGCGCGTGATCGGCCACCGGGCCGGCGCGCGCGCGGTCAACCGCACCATCGAGCGCTGCCTTGAACTGGGCATACCGGCGCTGACCCTGTTCGCGTTTTCCAGCGAGAACTGGGGCCGACCGCAGGAAGAAGTCGATGCCCTGATGAAGCTGTTCCTCGGCGCGCTCGACCGCGAAGTGGACGAGCTGCATCGGCGTGGCGTGCGCGTTCGCTTCATCGGCGAACGCGAGCGCTTCGGTGCAGGGCTGGTCAGCCGCATGCAGCTGGCCGAGCAGCGCACCGCCGACAACACCACCCTGACCCTGTCGATCGCCGCCAGCTACGGCGGCCGCCAGGACATCGCCCGCGCCGCGCGCGCCCTGGCCGTCGAAGTGGCGGCCGGTCGCCTTCTGCCCGAGCAGATCGATGAATCGCTGCTGGGCAGCCAGGTGGCCCTGGCCGACCTGCCACCGCCGGACCTGTTCATCCGCACCGGTGGCGACACCCGCATCAGCAACTTCCTGCTGTGGCAGCTGGCCTATACCGAGCTGTGGTTCACCGATGCCCTGTGGCCGGACTTCGATGCCGGGCAGCTGCAGCAGGCGCTGGACGCCTATGGCAGACGTGAGCGTCGTTTCGGCCTGACCAGCGCCCAGATCGCCGCACTGGCCACCGAGACTTCCAGCCCATGACCAAGATCCGAGTCCTTGCCGCGCTGATCATGGCGCCGGTCGCCATTGCCGCGATCCTGCTGCTGCCGACCCAGTGGCTGGCAGCGGCGGCCGCTGCGGTGCTGCTGATCGGCCTGTGGGAATGGCTGAAGCTGGCCGGCATCGAAGACACCCTGGCGCGTACCGTGCTGCTGGTACTGAACCTGCTGCTGATGGTGCTGCTGGTCTGGGCCGATGGCAGCACGCTGGTGCTGTTCCAGATCACCACCCTGGCCGGCGTGGCCTGGTGGCTGGCCGCGCTGGTCTGGTTGCGCTTCTTCGACTTCGGTGCGCAGCCGTCGGCACCCTCGCGCATCGTGAAGATGCTGGCCGGTACGCTGGCCATCGTTCCGGCCTGGGCTGCGCTGGTGCTGATCCATGCCGGCGGCGATCCGCCGGGCAGCCAGGGCCACCTGTGGCTGCTGGCTGCGCTGGCACTGGTCTGGGCGGCCGATTCGGGCGCCTATTTCGCCGGTCGTCACTTCGGCAAGCACAAGCTGGCCCCACGGATCAGCCCCAACAAGACCTGGGAAGGCCTGTTCGGCGGCCTGCTGGCCGGTGTCGCCGTGGCCCTCGGCCTGGGCTGGCTTGCCGGCATCGACGCCGGGCACCTGCCAGCCCTGCTGATCACCTCGGTGGTGGCCGTGTTCGCCTCGGTGCTGGGTGACCTGTTCGAAAGCCTGATCAAGCGCCACGCCGGCGCCAAGGACTCCGGAAACCTGATTCCGGGCCATGGTGGTGTGCTCGATCGTGTCGACGGTGTCCTGGCTGCCGTGCCGGTGTTCGCACTCGGCAAGGAAATCTTCGGATTCTGACCATGAATGCTGTCGCAGACCTGCGCCGGGTCGCCGTGTTCGGCGCCACCGGCTCGATCGGTGCTTCCACGCTGGACGTGATCGCCCGCCACCCGCACCGCTACCAGGCCACGGTGCTCGCTGCCGGCCGCCAGGTGCAGGCGCTGCTGGCACTGTGCCGCCAGCACAGGCCAGCGCACGCGGTCATCGCCGACGAAGCGCTGTTCACCGAACTGCGCGACGGCCTCCGCGATGCGGGGCTGTCCACCGAGGCGCATGCCGGCCATGCCGCGCTGGACCAGTTGGCCGCCAGTGACGCCTGCGACACCGTGGTCGCCGCGATCGTTGGCGCGGCCGGGCTGTCTTCCACTCTGGCCGCAGCCGGCGCGGGCAAGCGCATCCTGCTGGCCAACAAGGAATCACTGGTACTGGCCGGTGAGCTGCTGACCCGCACCGCTGAACGCGCGGGCGCCGAGATCATCCCGATCGACAGCGAACACAGCGCAATCTTCCAGTGCCTGCGCTCACGCGATGCCAGCGTTGATGGCGCCGGCGTGCGCCGGATCCTGCTGACCGCCTCCGGCGGCCCATTCCGTGGCCGCAGCCGCGACGAACTGGCCCAGGTCACCCCGGCCCAGGCCGTTGCCCACCCGAAATGGTCGATGGGGCCGAAGATCTCGGTCGATTCGGCGACGTTGATGAACAAGGGCCTGGAAGTCATCGAGGCCCACCACCTGTTCGGCGTACCCGGCGAACGCATCGAGGTACTGGTGCACCCGCAGAGCCTGGTCCATTCGCTGGTCGAGTTCGTTGACGGTTCGACCCTGGCACAGATGGGCCTGCCGGACATGCGCACCACCCTCGCCGTTGGCCTGGGCTGGCCGCAACGCATCGAATCGGGCGTGGCCGGGCTGGATCTGCTGGCCCAGGGCCGGCTGGATTTCGAGGCCCCGGACACGGACGCGTTCCCCTGCCTGGCGCTGGCCTGGCAGGCCATGCAGGCCGGCGGCACCGCACCGGCGGTGCTGAACGCCGCCAATGAAGAGGCGGTTTCAGCGTTTCTTCAGGGCCGGATCGGTTTCCTGACCATCCCGAAGCTGGTTGCTAACGCTCTTTCAACACTGCCGACCCAGCCAGCCGATACACTGGAGGTCCTGTTGTGCGCCGACCAGCGGGCACGCCAGCTCACCCTGAACGCCATCGACGCCGCCTGAACGACTGCCTCGCCCAGCATGACGCCGCCGCCCCTGCCCGCCATTGTGAGCCTGCATGACTGACTTCATCGGATCGGTCTGGTGGATGATTGTCAGCCTCGGGCTGCTGGTCACGTTCCACGAGTTCGGGCATTACTGGGTCGGGCGCATGTGCGGGGTCAAGATCCTGCGCTTCTCGGTCGGCTTCGGCCGGCCGCTGTGGTCGCGCCGGGACAGGCACGGCACCGAGTTCGCCATTGCCGCCATCCCGCTCGGCGGCTACGTGAAGTTCCTCGACGAGCGCGAGGTTGAAGTCCACCCACACGAGCGCGGCCAGGCCTTCAACCACAAGAGTGTCTGGCAACGCATTGCCATCGTCGCCGCCGGCCCGATCGCCAACCTGCTGCTGTGCATCCTGCTGCTGTGGGCGATGTTCGTGATCGGCAAGCAGGATTATTCGCCGACGGTCGGCCGTGTCAGCGGCATCGCTGCCAGTGCCGGGCTGGCCAGCGGTGACCGCGTGCTGCGCGTGGACGAGCGCCCGGTCGTTACCCTCGGTGAAGCCAGCATGGCGCTGACCGCGGCCGCGATGGACCGCCGCGACGTGAGGCTGGAGGTGCTGGATACGGCTGACCAGGTACGCATGCGCACTCTGCCGCTGTCGCAGCTGCCGGCAGGTTTCGATGAGCGGCGGGTGCCGATCCTGGCCGGCCTGTACTGGCAGTCGTGGCTGCAGCCGGCGCTGGTCGACTCGCTGACGCCGGATTCGGTGGTGGCCGGGCAGCTGCAGCCGGGGGACCTGATCGTGGCCATTGATGGCCAGCGCATCGATGGTGCCGATCAGGTCATCGGCGAGATCCAGACGCTGGGCCGCGCCGGCGGCCCTGGCATGATCGAGGTCCTGCGCGGCGGTGAACGCCTGGCGCTGGAAGTCACCCCGCGCCAGGGCAAGGATTCCAGGGGTGAACCGACCTGGCAGATCGGCGTGCAGTTCCCGACTTCGTTCAGCCCTCCCTACGACACCCTGCTTCGCTATGGCCCGCTCGACGCGGTCACCGTGGCCGTGCGCGAAACCGGCCGCCTGGCGGCAGATTCGCTGGGCATGATGGGCCGAATCGTCACCGGCAAGGCCTCGCTGCAGAACGTGTCCGGGCCAGTCACCATCGCCCGGGTGGCCAATGTCTCGGCCAAGCGCGGCCTCGACTGGTTCCTGCAGTTCCTTGCCCTGCTGTCCCTCAGCCTGTGCATCATCAACCTGCTGCCGATCCCGATCTTGGACGGCGGCCACCTGCTGTATTACCTTATCGAGTTGGTCAAGGGCAGCCCGCTGAGCGAGCGTGCCATCGCCGCCGGCCAGTACATCGGCCTGGCGTTGCTGGCCGGGCTGATGGGGTTGGCGTTCTACAACGACATCCTCGGCCTGGTCCCGCGATGAACTTTTCCACGTTGTTGCCGTCTACAGCGTCGGCATCCCGCACCAATGAAATCGACCTTCCTACCGGACGTGACATGACGCGACTCCCCAATCGCCGCCTGCTGGCCCTCGCCCTTGCCGCCGTCACCGGCGCCCCCGCCCTGGCCCAGGCAGCCGAGCCCTTCACTGTCAGCGACATCCGCGTCGACGGCCTGCAGCGCATCAGCTCGGGCACGGTGTTCACCTACCTGCCGGTGGAACGTGGCGAGACGGTCACCGACAGCAAGGTCGGCGAGACGATCCGCGCCCTGTACAAGACCGGCTTCTTCGAGGATGTGCAGCTGGACCGCCAGGGCAGCATCCTGGTCGTGACCGTCAAGGAACGCCCGGCGATCAACAAGCTGACCGTGACCGGCAACAAGGACATCAAGTCCGAGCAGCTGCTCAAGGGCCTGTCCGACATCGGCCTGACCGAGGGCGGCACCTTTGATCGGCTGAGCCTGGACCGCGTGACCCAGGAACTTCGCCGCCAGTACAACGACCGCGGCAAGTACAACGTCGAGATCACCCCCACGGTGAGCCCGCTGGACCGCAACCGCGTGGACATCGCCATCGCCATCAAGGAAGGCAAGGCGGCCAAGATCCGCCACGTCAACCTGGTGGGCACCGAAAAGTTCGAGAGCAAGGACATCCTGGAAACCTGGGAGTCCAAGGAGCACAACTGGGCGTCCTGGTACCGCCGTGACGACCAGTACTCCAAGGAAAAGCTGTCCGGCGACCTGGAAAAGCTCAATTCCTGGTACCTGGACCGCGGCTATGTCGACTTCAGCATCGATTCGACCCAGGTGTCGATCAGCCCCGACAAGCGCGACATGTTCCTCACCGCCGGCGTGACCGAAGGTGCGCAGTACAAGATCTCCGAGATCAAGGTCAGCGGCGACACCATCCTCCCGCAGGAGGACGTCGAGCGCATGGTGATCCAAAAGTCCGGCGATACGTTCTCGCGTGCGCTGCTGGAGTTCAGCTCGGACACCATCACCAATTCGCTGTCCAACATCGGCTACGCGTTCGCCAAGGTGAACCCGATCCCGACCACCAACCGCGCCGAGCAGACCGTGGCCATCAACATGCAGGTCGTGCCCGGCCCGCGCGTGTCGGTGCGCCGCATCCTGTTCCGCGGGAACACGCGTACGTCCGACGAAGTGATGCGTCGCGAAATGCGCCAGTTCGAGAACAGCTGGTACTCGCAGGCCGCGATCGACCGCTCCAAGATCCGCCTGCAGCGCTTGGGCTACTTCGAATCGGTGGACGTCGAGACCCCGGCCGTCAGCGGCAGCAACGACCAGGTCGACGTCGTCTACAACGTCAAGGAAACCACCTCGGGCAGCTTCGTGTTCGGCCTGGGTTACTCGCAGTCCTACGGCATGACCACGTCGGTGCAGCTGTCGCAGAACAACTTCCTCGGCGGCGGCAACCGCGTGTCGGTCGAAGCCTCGCGCAGCAGCTACCTGCAGCGTTACGGCTTCAGCTACACCAACCCGTACTTCACCGATGACGGCGTCTCGCTGGGCTACAACCTGTCCTGGCGCGAACTGGACTACTCCGACTTCAACACCGCGCAGTACAACAGCACCAACGGTGCCGCGCAGGTGGTGTTTGGCGTGCCGCTGACCGAGACCGATACCGTCTCGCTGATGTTCGGCATCGACAGCAACCAGATCACCACGTACCAGGGCTCGACCCCGCAGTCGATCATCGACTACATCAACGCAGTCGGTAAGCGCACCTTCCACGCATGGCGCACCGAGCTGGGCTGGGCGCGCGACTCGCGCAACGACTACTTCATGCCCACGCGCGGTACCTACCAGCGCATCGGCCTGGAAACCACGCTGCCGGGTTCGACCATCGAGTACTACAAGCTGAACTACCAGATCAGCAAGTACTGGCCGATCATGCCGTCGCTGGTGATCAACACCCGCGCCGAAATCGGCTACGGCGATGCCTACGGCAACGACTACACCCGTACGCTGACCAATCCGGATGGCACCACCCGCACCGTCACCGCCAGCGGCCTGCCGTTCTTCGAGAACTTCTACGCCGGTGGTACCAACTCGGTGCGCGGCTTCGAGGACAACACACTCGGCCCGCGCGAAGTCACCACCGGTTATCCGGAAGGCCAGCCGCTGGGTGGTTCGCTGAAGACCGTTGGGTCGGTGGAGGCCTACTTCCCGCGCCTGTTCGACAGCCCGTCGGCGCGTGTGTCGGCCTTCGTCGACTTCGGTAACGTGTATACCGGCGTGGACAACTTCAAGGCCAACGAGCTGCGCGTGTCCACCGGTGTGGCCCTGCTGTGGCGCGCCCCGGTCGGCCCGATCTCGATCAGCTACGCCTTCCCGCTGAAGAAGGAAGACGATGACAAGATCGAACGCCTGCAATTCACGTTCGGTGGGCAGTTCTGACGAACCGTGAGGCGGTTCGCCAGAACTGCCCCGCATTCCACCTATCCCCCGCGCCGCTGGCGCCCCCCTCAACAAAGGGGGGCTCTCCACCAGACGGGGTGCGAATCGCCGGGCTCTGCCCGGCGTTTTCGTTTTACTTGCTCACCACCGTTACTTCCCGCGCTCGCGTGAAATCATCTGGTGATGGCGCAGGGGGCTGACCAGGACCGTTGGCGCCATGGGCCCGAGGCATGCCTCGGGCGGGTTGGGCAGGACGCCCAACCCCGGTCTTGCCGTGTGCGCAGGACAGCGCGCACGAGCAAGGCGCCATCGAGCCCCCAGAGATGGGTCTACGGCGTGTCCTGGGCAGCCCCCTGCGCCATCACCCCGGGACATCAGGCAGGCGCCGCTTTTGACCCCGCATGACCGCAATGGCGTCTCACGTTAAACTCCCGCCGTGAATACTCCCACCTACACCGCCCAGCAACTCGCCGAGCAGTTCGGCCTGCAGGTCCATGGCGACCCCGCCACCGCCATCCATGGCGTGGCCACCCTCGCCCATGCCGGTCCTGGCCAGCTGACCTTCCTTGCCAACCCGCGCTACCGCGCCCAGCTGGCCGACAGCCAGGCCTCGCTGGTGGTGCTGCGTACCGAAGACGCCGAGTCCGCTCCCGGCGCCGCGCTCGTCGCCAAGGACCCGTACACCACCTTCGCCAAGATCGCCGCGCTGTTCGACATCGCGCCGACCCGTCCGCCGGGCATCCACCCCAGCGCGGTGATCGACCCCAGTGCCCAGGTTGCGGCCAGCGCGCACATCGGTCCGTTCGTCTCCGTCGGTGCGCGCAGCGTGGTCGGCGAGAACTGCATCATCGGCGCCGGCAGCGTGATCGGCGAGGACTGCAGCCTGGATTCCGGCTGTGAGCTGATCGCCCGGGTCACCCTGGTCACCCGGGTCAGGCTGGGCAAGCGCGTGCGCGTGCATCCCGGTGCCGTGCTCGGCGCCGACGGCTTTGGCCTGGCGATGGACGCCGGCAAGTGGATCAAGGTGCCGCAGCTCGGCGGCGTGCGCATCGGCGATGACTGCGAGATCGGCGCCAACACCTGCGTCGACCGTGGCGCGCTGGAAGACACCGTGCTGGACGAAGACGTGCGCCTGGACAACCTGGTGCAGATCGCGCACAACGTGCAGATCGGTGCGCATTCGGCCATCGCCGGTTGCACCGGCATCGCCGGCAGCGCCAAGATCGGCCGCTATTGCCTGCTCGGCGGCCACGTCGGCGTTGTCGGCCACCTGGAGATCTGCGACAAGGTCGTGATCACCGGCAAGTCGGTGGTCCGCAATTCCATCCATGAGCCGGGCGAGTACTCATCCGGCACCCCGTTGACCGACAACCGTACGTGGCGCAAGAACGCCGCGCGTTTCAAGCAGCTGGACGCATTGGCTCGCCGCGTCCTGGCTGCTGGCAAGGAGAAAGAATGAACGATTCGCTGCAGCTTCCGATCGACGTCTGCCAGATCCAGGAACTGCTTCCACACCGCTACCCGTTCCTGCTGGTGGACCGGGTGCTTGAACTCGACGTCGAGGCCAAGCGGATCCTGGCGCAGAAGAACGTCAGCATCAACGAGCCGTTCTTCCAGGGCCACTTCCCGGGCCGCCCGATCATGCCCGGCGTACTGATCATCGAAGCGCTGGCGCAGGCCGGCGGCGTGATGACCCAGCTCACGCTTGGCCGCGATGCGCAGTCCAAGCTGTTCTACATGGTCAAGGTGGAAAACGCCCGCTTCAACAAGCAGGTCGTCCCCGGCGACGTGCTGATGCTGGACGTGCAGATGAAGCGCCTGATCCGCAACATGGGCTGGTACTACGGCGAAGCCAAGGTCAACGGCGAAGTCGTCGCGTCGGCCGAGGTCATGTGTGCCGGCGCCAAGGGATGATCCACTGGAGGCAGCAATGACTGACAACGCACCGCGGATCCACCCCACCGCCGTCATTGACCCGGCCGCACGCCTGGCCGACGATGTCCAGGTGGGCGCCTTCACCCTGATCGGCCCCGACGTTGAAATCGGTGCCGGCACGGTGGTGGGCCCCCATTGCAGCATCCACGGCCCGACCCGGATCGGCCGCGACAACCGCTTCGTCGGCCATGCCGCGATCGGTGGCGAGCCGCAGGACAAGAAGTTCGGCGGCGAGCGCACCGAGCTGGTGATCGGCGACCGCAACGTGTTCCGCGAGTTCGTCACCCTGAACCGTGGCACCGGCGGCGGCGGCGGCATCACCACCATCGGCAACGACAACTGGATGCTGGCCTACACGCACGTGGCGCACGACTGCCATGTCGGCAACTTCTGCGTGTTCTCCAACAACACCACCCTGGCCGGCCATGTGACCGTGGGCGACTACGTGATCATCAGCGGCTTCGCCGGTGCCCACCAGTTCTGCCGGATCGGCGCGCATGCCTTCCTCGGCATGGGCGCGCTGACCAATGGTGACGTACCGCCGTTCACCATGGTCGGTACTGATTCGCTGGGACGCCCGCGCGGCATCAACAGCGAAGGCCTGAAGCGACGTGGCTTCGACGCTGACCGCATTTCGGCCATCAAGCGTGCCTACCGCACGCTGTACGTGGCGGGCCTGCCGCTGGCAGAGGCCAAGGTGCAGCTGACCGAGCAGGCGCGTGACAGCGACGACGTAAAGGCGATGCTGGACTTCATCGAGCACGCCGAGAGGCCCCTGCTGCGATGAGCAGCACGACCGGCCAGGCGCCGGCCGGCGCCGCAGTGATCCCGCTGGCCTCGATGACCGGCAGCGTCCCGGCGCAACGGGTGCTCAGCGAGCGCCCGTTGCGGATCGCGCTGGTGGCCGGCGAGGCCTCCGGCGATCTGCTCGGTGCGGGCCTGGTCCGCGAACTGAAAGCGCGCTTCCCGAATGCCGAGTTCGCCGGCATCGGTGGCGACGCCATGCGCAGCGCGGGCTGCCAGACCTGGCACGATGCCAGCGAGCTGGCGGTGATGGGCCTGACCGAAGTGCTGCGCCACCTGCCGCGCCTGCTCAAGCTGCGTTCGGCGTTCCGCCAGCGTGCGCTTGACTGGCAGCCGGACGTGTTCATCGGCATCGACGCCCCCGACTTCAACCTGGGTATCGAGCGTTGGCTGAAGCAGCGTGGCGTGCGCACCGTGCATTACGTCAGTCCCTCGGTCTGGGCCTGGCGCGAAAAGCGCGCCGAGAAGATCGGCAGCAGCGCTGACCTGGTGCTGTGCCTGTTCCCGATGGAGCCACCGATCTATGCCAGGCACGGCATCGACGCGCGCTTCGTCGGCCACCCGATGGCCGATGACATTCCGCTGCAGGGCAATCGCGAGGAAGCACGCGCCGCGCTCGGACTGCCGGCCTCGGCCAAGGTGCTGGCAGTGTTGCCGGGCAGCCGCCTGGGCGAGATCTCGCGCCTGGGCGAACCGTTCTTCGAAGCCGCCTGGCAGGTCTCCGAACGCATTCCGGGCCTGCATGTGGTGGTGCCTGCCGCCAACCCGGCCTGCAGGGAACTGATCGAGGAACAGCTGTCGCGCTCGGCGCTGCCGGTGGCCTATTCGCATGTGCTGGATGGCCAGGCGCGCAACGCGATGATCGCCGCCGACGTGGTGGTGCTGGCCTCCGGTACCGCGACCCTGGAGGCCATGCTGGTGAAGCGGCCGATGGTGGTCGGTTACCGCGTCAACGAACTGACCTATCGACTGGTGAAGGCGCTCGGCCTGATCAAGGTCGACCGCTTCGCCCTGCCCAACATCCTGGCCGGGCAGGACCTGGCACCGGAACTGATGCAGCACGACTGTACGCCGGACAAGCTGGCCGCGGCCATCCAGCAGTGGTTCGACCACCCGCAGCGGGTGACCGATCTGCAGGATGCCTACGTGCGCCTGCACGAGCGGCTGCGCCGCAACGCCTCGGCGCGTGCCGCCGACGCCGTTGGCGAACTGCTGATGCGCGACCAGGCACAGGCATGAGCCGCCGTCACGCCGCCGCAGCCAGCCTGACCCTGTTCGACGGTGCGCCCGTGGTCGAGCCGGAGCGCCTGGTCGCTGGCGTCGACGAGGCAGGCCGTGGCCCACTGGCTGGGCCGGTCGCGGTGGCAGCGGTGGTGTTCGACCCGTCGCGACCACGGATCAACGGCCTGGATGACTCCAAGCAGCTGACCGCGGCCCGCCGCGAGCAGCTGCATGACCGCATCATCGAGCGCGCCCTGGCCTGGCATGTGGTGCTGGTGGACGTGGACACCATCGACCGCCTGAACATCTACCAGGCCACCCTGCAGGGCATGCGTGACGTCGTTGCAGCGGTCGCCCATGTGGCCGGCTTCGCGCGCATCGACGGCAACGTGGTGCCCAAGGGCCTGGCACTACCGGCGCAGGCGCTGGTCGGCGGCGATGGCATCGACCGCGCGATCATGGCCGCCTCGATCCTGGCCAAGGTCTCGCGCGACCGCTACATGCAGGAGGTGCATGCCCGCCATCCGAAGTACGGCTTCGAACAGCACAAGGGCTACGGCACCCCGGCCCACCTGGCCGCCCTGCGCGAGCACGGCCCCTGCATGGAGCACCGCCGCAGCTTCGCGCCAGTGCGCGAGTGCCTGGAAGCGCCGGCTGTCGCGGCCATCGCCTGAGTCAGCTGGAGTTGTAGTGCCGAGCCCATGCTCGGCTGCTGTGGACAGCCGAGCATGGGCTCGGCTCTACAGAAGGCGGCCTCCCGCACGCCTGAATCCGGCGCCACGCTGTGCCCCTGTCAAGCCTTGTGGCAACCCCCTGCCCTCGCTACCCTGACCGGGCATTCCAGCGCTTCCCGACCCCGGCGACGAACCTCCGTCAGCACCCGGGGCCCGCGCGCTCCAACCTGGTCCGGCATGTCCAACTCCCGCTTCGTACATCTCCACGTCCACACCGAGTTCTCGCTGGCGGACTCCACCATCCGTGTGCCGGCCAAGCCGGACCAGGCGGACCCGAAGAAGGCCAAGCAGGCCAACCTGCTGTCGCGCTCGGTCGAGCTCGGCCTGCCGGCGCTGGCGGTGACCGACCTCAACAACCTGTTCGCCCTGGTCAAGTTCTACAAGGCCGCCGAAGGCGTGGGCATCAAGCCGATCGCCGGTGCGGACGTGCTGATCGCCGAGGAAGGCCAGGACCCGTGGCGGATGACCCTGCTGTGCCGTGATCGCGAAGGCTACCTGAGCCTGTCGCGGCTGCTGACCCGCGCCTGGATGGAAGGCCATCGCCCCGAAGGCGGCGTAGCCATCCACCCGGACTGGCTGAAGGCCGGCAACGCCAACCTGTTCGCGCTGGCCGGCCGGCAGAGCCTGGCCGGACGCCTGGCGCTGGACGGCAAGCATGAGCTGGCCGAGCAGCAGCTGGCCGACTGGCAACGGGTGTTCGGCGATGGCCTGCACCTGGAGCTGACCCGCACCGGCCGCGAGGGCGAGGAAACCTTCAACCAGTTCGCGCTGATGGCTGCGGGCCAGCGTGGCCTGCCGGTGGTGGCCAGCAATGACGTGCGCTTCCTGTCGCCCTCCGATTTCAGCGCGCATGAGGCGCGCGTGTGCATTTCCACCGGCCGCGTGCTGGACGATCCCAAGCGTCCGCGCGAGTACAGCGACCAGCAGTACCTGAAGTCGGCCGAGGAGATGTGCGCGCTGTTCGCCGACATCCCCGACGCGATCGACAACACGCTGGCGCTGGCCGAGCGCTGCAACATCGAGATGCGGCTGGGCACCTACTTCCTGCCCAACTACCCGGTGCCCGACGACGAAACGCTGGATACCTGGATCCAGAAGATGTCGCGCGAGGGCCTGGAAGAGCGCCTGGAGAAGAATCCGCTGGCGCCGGGCAAGACCCGGGAAGAGTACTTCGAACGCCTGGAATTCGAGCTCAACACCATCATCAAGATGGGCTTCCCCGGCTACTTCCTGATCGTGGCCGACTTCATCCAATGGGGCAAGAACCAGGGCATTCCGATCGGCCCCGGCCGCGGCTCGGGTGCCGGTTCACTGGTGGCGTGGGCGCTGAAGATCACCGACCTGGATCCGCTGCCGTACAACCTGCTGTTCGAGCGCTTCCTCAATCCGGAACGCGTGTCGATGCCCGACTTCGACATCGACTTCTGCATGGACCGCCGCGACGAGGTGATCGACTACGTCGCGCGCAAGTATGGGCGGGAGCGCGTCAGCCAGATCATCACCTACGGCACCATGGCCGCCAAGGCGGTGGTGCGCGACTCCGGCCGCGTGCTCGGGTTCCCGTACGGCCTGGTCGACGGCGTTTCCAAGTTGATCCCGAACATCCTGGGCATCCACCTGAAGGATGCGCTGGGCAAGGGCAAGGAAGGCCCGAGCTCGGAAATGGCGTCGCCGGAACTGATCCAGCGCTACGAGACAGAGGACGATGTCCGCGACCTGATCGACCTGGCGCTGCAGCTGGAAGACCTGACCCGCAACGCCGGCAAGCACGCCGGCGGCGTGGTGATCGGGCCCGAGCCGCTGAGCGAGTTCTGCCCGCTGTATGCGGAACACGACGAAAATGGGCTCGGCAAGAACCCGGTCACCCAGTTCGACAAGAACGACGTGGAAGAAGTGGGCCTGGTGAAGTTCGACTTCCTCGGCCTGCGCACGCTGACCATCATCGACTGGGCGGTGAAGGCGATCAACAAGCGCCACGAACGCGCGGGCATTCCGCCGGTCGACATTGCCGCGATCCCGCTCGACGATGCGCCCACCTACAAGGACATCTTCGCCAACGGCAACACCGGCGCGGTGTTCCAGTTCGAATCCTCGGGCATGCGCCGCCTGCTGAAGGACGCGCGCCCCGACCGTTTCGAAGACCTGATCGCGCTGGTGTCGCTGTATCGCCCTGGCCCGATGGACCTGATTCCTTCGTTCAACGCGCGCAAGCACGGCCAGGAAGAAATCATCTATCCCGATCCGCGCACCGAAGCGATCCTGAAGGACACCTACGGCATCATGGTGTACCAGGAGCAGGTGATGCAGATGGCGCAGATCGTCGGCGGCTACTCGCTGGGCGGCGCCGACCTGCTGCGCCGCGCGATGGGCAAGAAGGTGCCGGCGGAAATGGCCAAGCACCGTGAGATCTTCCGCGAAGGTGCGGCCAAGGGCGGCGTCGATGGCCCCAAGGCCGACGAGATCTTCGACCTGATGGAGAAGTTCGCCGGCTATGGCTTCAACAAGTCACACGCCGCTGCATACGCACTGGTCAGCTACCAGACCGCGTGGCTGAAGCGCCATTATCCGGCCGAATTCATGGCGGCCACGCTGTCTTCGGACCTGGACAACACCGACAAGGTGGTCGGCTTCCTCGACGAGGTGCGCAACCTCGGCCTGACCGTGCTGCCGCCGAAGGTGAACCAGTCGGCCTTCATGTTCGAAGCGGTCACCCCGGACACGATCCAGTACGGCCTGGGCGCGATCAAGGGCGTGGGCCAGGGCGCCTGCGAAGCGGTGGTCGAGGAACGACTGAAGGGCGGCCCGTTCAAGGATCTGCTGGACTTCTGCACCCGCGTCGGCTCGGCCAAGCTCAACCGGCGCACGCTGGAAGCGATGATCAACTGCGGTGCGCTCGATGAGCTCGGCCGCAACCGTGCCTCGCTGATGCTGCAGTTGCCGGAAGTGATCAAGGCCACTGATCAGATGGCACGCGAGCGTGCGTCCGGACAGAACTCGCTGTTTGGCGGGCCCGACCCGAGCACCGTTTCGATCCAGCTGGACCTGCCAGAAGCCGAAGAATGGCCGTTGCTGCAGCGCCTCAACGGCGAGCGCGACACGCTGGGCTTCTACCTCAGCGGCCACCCGTTCGATCCCTGGCGCGACGATGTGCGCGATCTGGTAGGCAACGACCTGGGTTCGGTGGAGAAAATCTGGAGCGCCAACAGCGGTGGCGGCGGTGGCGGCGAGAAGCGCTGGCGCCCGGAGGTGCAGACCGTGCTGGCAGGCCAGGTGGTCGGCGTGCGCCGCAAGGGCGAAAGCCAGATCTTCATCCAGCTGGAGGATGGCCGCGGCCGCGTCGAGTGCAGTGCGTTCTCCGATGCAATGGCCGAGTTCGGCCACCTGATGACCAAGGACCGCATCCTGGTGGTCAAGGGCGGCCTGCGCGAGGACGAGTTCAACGGTGGCTACGCGCTGCGCATCCGCCAGTGCTGGGACTTCGACGAAGTCTGCGCCAACTACGCCACGCGGCTGTCGCTGCGCCTGGACCTGCGCCAGCAGCGCCCGGTCTGGGAGCGCATCAATGCCCTGCTCGACCGCCATCGCCCGGGGCGCACGCCGCTGCGCCTGGACCTGCTGCTGAAGGGCCCGCACGGCGGTGTCGCCGGCATGCTCGATGTCTCCGGGCAGAGCGCGGTACGCATCGATTCCAAGCTGATGGAGGCGCTGCGCGCCGACCCGGCCGTACGCACGCTGAAGGTGCGCTACAGCCCGCCGTGGGCCAGCTGAGGCTGGCTCCTTCGTGTTCCTGTTTTCCCGTTCCAACCATCAAGGACGATCGCCCATGAAGACCCTGCTGTTTCCGTTCGTTGCCGCACTGGCACTGGCCGCCTGCTCGCCGTCGAAGATCGAGTTCCAGATCGACAACCCGACCGACGCGCCGCTGGCGCTGAGCATCGACGGCCAGGACGTGCCAGTGGCCGCGCACGGCTCGCGCCCGATCTCGCTCGCCATTGGCGAACATCGCCTGCACACAGACGCGCTTGGCGACGTGCGCTTCATCGTCTACGTCGACGGTCGTGGCGGCCTGATCAACCCGACCCTGAGCGAGTACGTGATTGCTCGCGAGGTCTATGTCACCGACGAGAGCAAGCTGAAGAATTTCGGCGTCGGCAACAACGGGATCGAACTGGGCGGGGTCAACTTCGAAGGCCCCTTCGAGAAGCGCCACGACCTGTTCATCGACAAGACCTGGACCTACGGCGTGCGCGAACCCTTCCCCAAGGAAAAGGTGGTCGCCCACGTCGATTCCAGCGGCGGCCAGATCGTGGCCAAGGTGTTCACGGCCCCGGATTTCATCGCCTACGTCGAAGAAGGCATGGGCGAACCCGGTGCATTCAAGCGCCAACAGCCGGCCGGCTACGTCGCGCCGGCATTCAGCCTGGAGCCGGCCCCGGCCAGCCTGCCGGCCCTTGACCCCGCCTTCGAGGCGCACGCCGCGCCGCTGCGCGAGGTCTATGCGCGCTGGCTGAAGGCCACCACCGCCGATGAACAGAAGGCCCTGCGCAAGCAGGACTTCGACGCGCAGATGGCCTTCACCTCGGCCACCGCCACCCTGGGCAGCGGCCTGGGCCGGGAGGCCAACGAGGCCTACAACGACTTCGTTTCCCAGCGCAGCCAGTTGATGGGCCGCAGCGCCCTGGTGGTGCCCTGAGCTGACTGGCGCCGCCTGCCCGGCTGCGTTACCGTCGCCTTCCAGACGAAGGCGTACGGGTGGTTTGCACGCATTCGGCTAGAATTGCCCCCTTCTTTACACGACGGCTTCCGATGAATCCGAACTACCTCGACTTCGAGCAACCCATCGCCGACCTGGAAGCCAAGATCCAGGAACTGCGCAACGCCAGTGCCGGGCCGGCGGTCAATGTCGAGGCGGAAGTGCACGCGCTGCAGGACAAGCTGCGCATGCGCACCGCGCAGATCTTCCGCAACCTGACCTCGTGGCAGGTGCTGCAGCTGGCCCGGCACCCGTCGCGTCCGTACACCGCCGACTACATCCGCGTCATGTTCGATGAGTTCCAGGAGCT
This sequence comes from Stenotrophomonas sp. GD03958, assembly GCF_029839005.1. Taxonomy (NCBI): domain Bacteria; kingdom Pseudomonadati; phylum Pseudomonadota; class Gammaproteobacteria; order Lysobacterales; family Lysobacteraceae; genus Stenotrophomonas; species Stenotrophomonas sp. GD03958. The sequence continues at coordinate 54,453 of NZ_JAOBZT010000007.1, forward strand.
GGCCGGTGACCGCGCCTTCGCCGACGACAAGGCGATCATGGGCGGCCTGGCCCGCATCAATGGCCGCGCGGTAATGGTGATCGGCCACCAGAAGGGCCGCGACACCAAGGAAAAGATCAAGCGCAACTTCGGCATGCCCAAGCCGGAGGGCTACCGCAAGGCACTGCGCCTGATGAAGATGGCAGAGCGCTTCGGCCTGCCGGTGCTGACCCTGATCGACACCGCCGGCGCCTGGCCGGGCATCGACGCCGAGTCGCGCGGCCAGTCCGAAGCGATCGCGCGCAACCTGATCGAGATGGCCGAGCTGAAGGTGCCGATCATCTGCACCGTGATCGGTGAAGGCGGCTCCGGCGGTGCGTTGGCACTGGGTGTGGGCGACCGCACCGTGATGCTGGAATACGCGGTGTACTCGACCATCACGCCGGAAGGCTGCGCCTCGATCCTGTGGAAGGACGCGGGCAAGGCCAAGGAAGCGGCCGAACAACTGGGCCTGACTGCCCCGCGCCTGAAGAGCCTGGGCCTGGTCGACAAGGTCGTGCGCGAGCCGACCGGTGGCGCCCACCGCAACCCGACCCAGATGGCCAAGCGCCTGAAGGCCGTGCTGCTGAACGAGCTGGACGCGCTGGACAAGCTGTCCACCGAACAGCTGCTGGAACAGCGCTACACGCGCCTGCGCAGTTACGGCACGTACGAGGCAGCCTGATTCATCGGCTTGTTATTTTCCTGCTCGTGCAAGAAAGTAACCAAAGAACACGCCGCCGAACGCGAACCGGTGCTATGCACCGGTTCCCTGCGCTTCTCGGTGAATCAGGGGACGGCGCCGAACTCGCTGCGCTCAGACATCGGCGCCTCTTCGCCCCTGTTTCACCTGCGATGCTCGGCTCGCTCATGGCGGACCTGGACATCAAAGCCACAGCTGCACCCAGTAGATCCACGCCATGCGTGGATGCATCTGTGCGATGCGCCGCGCGCGCAGCGCGCCCCGTTCAGAACGGCTTGGCCAGCACCAGCCACACGATCGGAATGAACGCCAGCAGCGGGATCTCGTTGATCCAGCGCAGCGCGCGCGACGACGGCAGCGCCCTGCCCTTGGCCACGCCTTTGAGCAGGCGGCCGATCCAGCCGAAGTACACCAGCAGCAGCACCACCAGCACCAGCTTGGCATGCAGCCAGCCGGCGCCGCCAGGCGCGACCATGGTCGGGAAATCGGGGATGACCTTGTAGCCCAGCCACAGCAACAGGCCCAGCAGGAATGCCAGGCCGAACATCGAGTGGCCGAAGCGGTACAGGCGCAGGCCCATCAGCTGCAGGCGCTCGCTCACCGCCGGCTGGCCCGCGGTCTCGGCCAGGTTCACCAGGATGCGCGGCAGGTAGAACACCGTGGCCATCCACGCCACCACGAACACGATGTGGAAGGTCTTGACCCAGTAGTAGCTCTGCATGCGCTCGCTCCGGCGGCTGGCGTAGATGGGCGCCTATTGTCGCAGTAGAGCCACCTCCTGGGTGGCTGCCGCGTCCAATCGCCGCATCAGGACAGCCACGCATGGCGTGGCTCTACTGCGGGTCCGCCACACCCGGGGGCGCAACACCGTACGATAGGCGCCGTTTTCCCCGATCGCGCACCGCCCCATGGACAAGACCTACGACGCCGCCTACTTCCAACGCTGGTACCGCCGTGCCGACATCGGCGGCAGCGCCCGCCTGGCGCGCAAGGTTGCGTTGGCCGTGGCCAGCGCCGAGTACTACCTGGAGCGGCCGATCCGCAGCGTGCTGGATATCGGCTGCGGTGAAGGCGCCTGGCGCGCGCCGCTGCTGAAGCTGCGTCCGAAGGTCGAATATCTCGGCTTCGACAGCAGCGAGTACGCTGTGCGCCGCTACGGCAGGACCCGCAACCTGCACCTGGCCGCCTTCGGTGATTTCGCCTGGCTGCGGCCCTGCGCCCCGGTCGACCTGCTGGTGTGCTCGGACGTGATGCACTACGTGCCCGACCGTGAACTGCGCGCCGGCCTGGCCGGGGTGGCCGAGCTGACCGGTGGCGTGGCCTTCCTGGAGACCTTCGCCGCCGAGGATGAATTCGACGGCGACCACGAGGGCTTCCACGCCCGCCCGGCGCGCTGGTACCGCCGCACGCTGGCCCGGCACGGCCTGCAGCCGGTGGGGTCGCACTGCTGGCTCGGCCCCGCCCTGGCAGGCGATGCCGCCGCGCTGGAACGGATGTGAATCCGGATTCATTATTTTCAGGCAACTTAACGTGCGGGACACCCGGATGGGATATGCTGCGCGGCAACATATGACCATACATATTCGGTCGTCATGCTCTATCAACTGCACGAACTGACCCGCAACCTGCTTGCCCCCTGGGTGCACCAGGCCCAGGCCAACGCCAAGTTCTTCGCCAACCCGGGCCACTGGTGGTCGCAGATGCCGGGTGCCGATCGCCTGGCGGCGGTCAACGAGTTGTTCCATCGCATCGGCAAGGATTACGAGAAGCCCGAGTGGGGCATCAACGAAATCGAGGTCGAAGGCGAGCGCGTGCCGATCGTCGTGCACGAGGAAGTAAGCAAGCCGTTCTGCAAGCTGCTACGCTTCAAGCGCCACAGCAATGAAGCCGACCAGCTGCACACCATGCTCAACCAGCCGTTCGTGCTGGTGGTGGCACCGCTGTCCGGCCACCATGCCACGCTGCTGCGCGATACCGTGCGCACGCTCCTGCGCGACCACCGCGTGTACGTCACCGACTGGGTTGACGCGCGCATGGTACCGGCCAGCGAAGGCGAGTTCGGCCTGGACGACTACATCGCCTATATCCAGGAGTTCATCCGCCACCTGGGTGTCGAGCGCCTGCACGTGGTCAGCGTGTGCCAGCCCACCGTGCCGGTGCTGGCCGCGGTTTCACTGATGGCCAGCCGTGGCGAGCCGACGCCGCGCACGCTGGTGATGATGGGCGGCCCGATCGATGCGCGCTGCAGCCCGACCGCAGTGAACAACCTGGCCACGCAGAACCCGCTGTCGTGGTTCGAGAACAACGTCATCCACACCGTGCCGGCCAGTTACCCCGGCGCCGGCCGCCGCGTGTATCCGGGCTTCCTGCAGCACGCCGGCTTCCTGTCGATGAACCCGAGCCGCCACTTCAGCTCGCACTGGGATTTCTACACCGACCTGGTCAAGGGCGACCTGGAAGACGCCGACGCGCACCGTCGCTTCTACGACGAGTACAACGCGGTGCTGGACATGCCGGCCAAGTACTACCTGGACACCATCCGCGTGGTGTTCCAGGACTTCCTGCTGCCGCGTGGCGAGTGGGTGGTCAATGGCGAGAAGGTCGACCCGTCGGCGATCCGCGATACCGCGCTGCTGAGCATCGAGGGCGAACTGGACGACATCGCCGGCCTCGGCCAGACCGAAGCCGCGCAGGCGCTGTGCACCGGCATTGCTGCTGACCGCCGCGAGCATTTCATCGTCGAAGGCGCCGGCCACTACGGCATCTTCAGTGGCCGTCGCTGGCGCGAAGTGGTGTACCCGAAGGTACGCGACTTCTTCGCCGCGCATGCCGAAACCCCGGCGGCGAAGGCTACGAAGAAGAAGAGCAACGTCACCCCGTTGCGGCGAAAAGCGGGGTAACCAGGCCCTGGTAGATGCCAACCTTGGTTGGCGCTCTACCATGGATCCCGGCATCTGATCGATCGTGCCAACCAAGGTTGGCACCTACCGAAGCCTGGGCTCCCGCTTACAACCGCACCAGCAGGTTCTTGGCGATCAGACCATGCAGTTTGCCGACGCCGCGTGCCAGGTGCATGGTCAACAACAGCAGCAGTACGCCCACGGCGGCGATCACGATGCCCACCAGCGGCGAAGCGGCCATCGGCAACACGTTCACGCCGTCGACGTACACGCCCGGAATGTCACCACTGAACAGTGCGGCCACCGGTGCCCAGATGAACCCCAGGGACAGCGACAGCAACGTCACCGCGATGGTGAAGTAGACCACGCCCAGCGGCAGCATCAGCACGAAGTACAGCAGGGTCAGCCAGGTACGGCCATCGGTGAACATGTCGCCGATGCGCTGCAGCCAGGTGCGGCTGCGGTCGGTGTAACGCGGGCGGCGCGGCATGCGCTCGCCCAGCAGCGCTTCCACCAGCCGTCCTTCCAGCAGCGCCAGCCCGCGCACCGAGCCGAAGAACAGCACGGTCAGCGGAATGCCGATGATCAGGATCAGCAGGCCCAGCGACAATGACAGGCCGGTCACCACCCAGGTGAAGAAGAAGATGCCGGTGGCCAGCGACAGCAGCATGTAGAACAGCGCACCGTAGGTGTGCGGATCGGTCACCACGCCGAAGAAGCGCGCCAGCAGCGAACGCTGCACCGGCGCCTGCGGCGGTGAGGCCGGCTCGACGCCACTGGCTTCGGCCGCTGCACGCAGCACCGGCGCGGTATCCGCACGCGGCGTACGCAGCGCGCGGTTCACCGTCACTTCGGTCTCGCGGTAGATCTCGGCCACTTCGTCCGGGGCGCCATAGCTGCCGGCCACGTCGGCGATGACCTCGGCTTCGCTGCGGCCGGGCTGCGCCGCCAGCTCCGAGCGCAGGTATTCCTCGGCGTCGTACAACGCGTCCTGCACCATCGCCGGATCGGCACCTTCCAGCGCCGCGCGCAACTGCGCCAGATACTGCGGGATGGTGGTCGGCAGGGCTCGGCCTGCCAGGCTCGGGTCGTTCATTGCGGTACCCCCTCCAACACGGAATCGACGGAATCACGGGTGGCCTGCCAAGCTTGGCGCCACTGCGCCAGCACCTCGCGGCCACGTTCATTGATGCGGTAGTAGCGCCGGGGCGGACCACTGCTGGATGGCTCCACATGGCTTTCCAGCAGCCCGGCGCCCTCCAGGTTGCGCAGCACCGGGTACAGCGCGCTCTGCTTGCCGCTCAGCACGCCCTCGCCCACCCGCTCCAGCTCCTTGGCAATGAGATAGCCGTACAGCGGCTCCCCGGCCCGGGCCAGCACCGCCAGCAGGGCCAGCGACACCGTTCCGGCGCTGAGCTCCTTCTGGAACTTCTTCAGGTGGACATCGTCCTCGGACATGACCGGCCCTCCACTACGTTGAAGTCCACAGTAGTGCGAAGTTCGGTATAGCGAATGTGTCGTTAGTCACTCTGCCGGTTGGCGCGGCTGCGCGGCTCGCGCAGAATCGAAGCCTTGTTCATGTTCCGGGGTTCCCATGCCGCACCGTCGCCGCCTTGCCCTGACCGCCCTCGCCCTGGCCTGCCTGTTGCCCGCCATGGCCAGCGCGGCCACGCCCTACCGCAGCCCGCAGCAGATCCTCGATGCTTCGGCCGCCAGCGACTGGCGCACGCCGGATCCGGCCAACCTTCTGTACATGGACCTGCCGGCTGGGCGGGTGATCATCGAGCTGGCGCCGCAGTTCGCCCCGCGCCATGTCGCCAACATCCAGACCTTCGCCCACGAGCACTTCTGGGACAGCACCAGCATCTACCGCTCGCAGGACAACTTCGTGGTGCAGTTCGGCGATGCCGACGCCGATGACGCGGCCAAGGCCAAGCCGTTCGGCAGCGCCGCGCGCAAGCTGCCGGCCGAGTTCGAACGCGCCAGCGCCGGCCTGAAGGTGAGCGTGCTGCCGGACCGCGATGGCTGGGCCGCGCAGACCGGTTTCGTCGACGGCTTCCCGGTCGGCCAAGACCCGCAGGCCGGCAAGACCTGGCTGGCGCACTGCTACGGCATGCTCGGTGCCGGCCGCAGCAACGAGGAAGACAGCAGCATCGGCGCCGAACTGTACGTGGTGACCGGCCAGTCACCCCGCCAGCTGGACCGCAACATCACGCTGGTTGGTCGCGTGCTGAAGGGCATGGAGCTGCTGAGCGCAACGCCGCGCGGACCGGCGCCGATGGGCTTCTACACCGACCCGAAGCTGCGCACGCCGATCGTATCGATCCGCCGCGCCAGCGACGTACCGGCGGCCGAGCGCACGCCGATCCAGGTACTGCGCACCGATTCGAAGACCTTCGCCGATACGGTGGAGGCGCGGCGCAATCGCGTGGATGATTTCTACAAGCGTCCGGCCGGGCATATCGATCTGTGCAATATTCCGGTGCCGGTGCGCTGATGGTTTCCTGCGCTTGACGCGTGCTGAAGGTGCTTCACTGTTCATGGGCGTTACTTTTCTTTGTACGCAAAGAAAAGTAACCAAAAGAAACGTTCCGCCGGCCGCGAGCCGGTGCTGCGCACCGGTGCCCTGCGCTCCTCGGCCCGTCGAGGGACGGCGCGGGAACTCGCTGCGCTCAGACACCCACGCCTCTTCGCCCTCGCCGGACCTGCGGTGCTCGGCTCGCTCAAGGCGGATCCAAGATCAAAGGCAGAAGCGCTCGCTTCGCTCGCCGGGCCCGGCCCGGCACTACCAAGCATCGTCGTGCAGCTGTGGCTCTTGATCTTGAATCCGCCTTGAGCAAGCCGAGCATCGCAGGGGAATCAGGGGCGAAGAGGTGCCGATGTCTGAGCGCAGCGAGTTCGGCACCGTCCCCTGATTCACCGAGAAGCGCAGGGGACCGACGTGCGAAGCGCGGCGGCTCGCGACCTGGCGGCGCGTTTCTTTTGGTTACTTTTCTTTTCGCGCGAAAAGAAAAGTGACGCCCATGAACAATGAAGCACCTTCAGCACGCGCCACGCGCAAAACGCCAACGCCTCAGCCCTTCTGACTCACCGCCACGCTCCCCAGAATCAACGCCCCCGCCACCAACATCTGTACCGTCACCGCCTCCCCCAGGAACAACCACGCGAACGCCGCGCCGAACAGCGGAATCAGGTAGGTCACCGTCGACGCACGCGACGGGCCGATACGGCCGATCAGGCGATAGAACATCAGGAACGCCAGCCCGGTGCAGGCCACGCCGAGGGCGATCGCCGCGCCCCAGGCCTTGGCCGGAATCGCCGCCTGCGGCCAGTGGCTGACCGCCATCGGCAGCATCCACAGCGAGGCGCAGGACAGCGTTGCCGCCGCGGCGGCGGCCGACGGCAACCCGGTCATGTGCCGCTTCACCAGGTTCACGCCCAGGCCGTACAGCAGCGATGCCGCCGCACCGGCCAGCACTGCGGTGCCGATGCTCAGGCCGGAAACCTTGGCCGTGGCCAGCACCACCACGCCGGCGAAGCCGACCAGCAGCGCCCCGGCACGGCGCATGCCGATCTTCTCGCCGAAGAACAGGAACGCGATCAGCGCGGCGAACAGCACCGTCATCGCATTGCAGATCGCACCGATCGCAGCCGGCGCCTGCTCGGCGGCATAGGCAAACAGCACGAACGGCAGCGCCGAATTGATCAGGCCGATCGGCGCCAGCCACAGCCAGCGCCGCGGCGGGAACTGCGCGCGGGCGCGCCACAGGAACGGCAGCAGCACCAGCGCACCCAGCACCAGCCGCACCTCGACCAGCGCGAACGGGCCGAACGACGGCACCGCCACCCGCATGAACAGGAACGAGCAGCCCCAGATGGCGCCCAGCAGGGTCAATTCCAGCGGCGTGCGCCAATCGCGCTCGGCCGCCTGTGGGACCGCATTCATGCCTTGCCTCCGTACATCGTCAATTCTTCGCCAAGGCGGACAGGATCAGGCGCAGACGCCCGCGGCACAAGCGCGTAGTATCGCTGCCAGCCACAAATATGGTTTGAGGCTCGACATGCTGCTACGCCCTTCCCTGCTACCCGCACTGGCCGTGTTCGCGGTCGCGGCGCGCCACCAGAACTTCGCCCAGGCCGCGCAGGAGCTGCACCTGACCGCCAGCGCGGTCAGCCACCACGTCCGCCGCCTGGAAGAAGTGCTGGAAACCCGGCTGTTCCTGCGCCACGCCCGCGGCGTGCGCCTGACTGCCGAGGGCCGGCAACTGGCCGACGCTGCCAGCGCCGCCTTCACCGATGTCGCGGCCGTCGCCCATCACCTGCAGCCGGATGCCGACAGCGTGCCGCTGCGCATCACCACGCTGCGCTCGCTGTCCTACTGCTGGCTGCTGCCACGGCTGCCGCGCTTCACCCAGGCCTACCCGCACATCCGCATCGAGCTGCATACCGGCAGCGGGCTGGATCGCTATGACGACAACGGCCCGGAAGTGGGCATCCGCTACGGCCTGGGCCAATGGCCCGGCCTGCGTGCGCAGCACCTGATGGATGACTACCTGTTCCCGGTCGCCTCACCGGCACTGGCCGGCGTCGAAACGCTGGTCGATCCGGCGCGCATCGCCGACCTGCCGCTGCTCACCGACCTGTCGCCGCAGGGCTGGCGCGACTGGTTCCGCCACGCCGGCGTGCGCACGCCGTCGCCGCTGCCACCCATGCACACCTTCGCCGACAGCACCGACGCGATGCGTGCAGCGGTGTATGGCATGGGCGCGGTGCTGGCGCGCACCCACATCGCCCAGCCCTACCTGCAGCGCTACGAGGTGGTGCGCCTGCCCGGCCCGGCGCTGAAGGCGCGCTATGCGTATCACGTAGTGCATGCCGAAGGACAACCGCCCAGCCGGGCCGCACGCCTGTTCATCGACTGGCTGCTGGAGCAGGCGCAGGACGAACGCACACCGATTCCGGCATTGCCGGACAGCCTGCTCGGGCGCTCGGCCACGCCCACCTGACTTCGCCCTCACCCATTCTTTGCCCGATGCTGGCTAGGCTGCAGGCAACTCCACAACGTACCTACGCCATGGCCATGCTGCGACTGCGCATTACCGGAACCGAAGACGACGCCCGTGCCATCAGCGACCTGCTGCTCGGCCTGGATGGCATCGAGCATGTCGAGGAAACCGACGACCTGATGCCGCACATGGACGACGACGACTCCAGCTCGGCCGGGCTGTCCGATGACATCGGCCCGGGCATCCACGAGCTGGAAGTGGAAGTGGGCAATGAAAGCACCGCGCAGAAGGTGCGCGACGCCGTGCAGGATCTGGCGCTGGAACTGGATGTGTTCGTCGAGTACGAAACCGACGAGGGCTGATGCCGGCGGGCTGCCGGCATCAGCCTTGACCTCAGCGGTTGGGCGGCAGCTTGCGACGGTGGCGACGCCACCATGCGCGCACGCCCCAGGCTGCGACCAGGGCCAGCACCGCCACCGGCAGCAGCGCGGCAACAGCACGAATCAGGAACGCCACGCTGGTGCTGAGAATGCTGCCCGACTCGCTCAGCGCCTCGCCGATCTCACTTCGGCTGCGTTGGCCCGAAGTGGTCTCGAAGTGCAGCGTCACCAGCTGGGTATCGATGCGCCGGCGCTGCTGCGCGGCGTCCTTGTTGGCCTGCTCGACACCCGCCTCGATCTCTGACAGGCGCGTGGTGATCGCCATCAGATCTTCGATCTTCAGGTCCTTGCGGTCCTGGTAGGACAGCAGGCGGGCGTGCTCCTTTTCAAGCCGCGCCTTGGTCAGCGCCGTGTCTGCCACGGCCTGTGCCAGATCCTCGGCGCGGGTGGTGCGCGACTGCAGCGTTCCGCCCTCACCGGCCATCGCGATCAGCGGCTCGGCGCCCTTCGGCGCGATGCGCACCTTGACCTCACCGCTGGGTTGCTCGCCACTGCGCTGGTCGACCTGCAATACCGCGCAGTCGCCGAACTTCGCGCTCTGGCAGGCTTGGGCGATCTGCTGGATGCGCGGCGCGATCTTTGCCGCCTCCAGCTGCACCTGCACGTCATGTTCATAGGCGAGGAACGCACCTTCTGGCGACGCGACGGCCGCTTCGGCGGCCGGGGCGCCCGCATCCGCGGCCATGTCGCCCTGCTTGGCGCAGCCCGCCAATGCCAGCAGCACCACCGGCATCGCCAGGCTGCGCGTCCAGGCGCGCGCGCCCGTCACAGTGCGGCTCCGTCGTAGGAGGTCACCGAAAGGCCAGCCAGATCGACTTGCGGCACGCAGCGCACGTTCACCGCCACCATCGGTGTGCCGCTACGCGGATCGACCGCTTCGCTGTAGGGGGCGACGCCACATTCGCGGCAGTGGTGATGGTCGATGTGGGCCTTGTTGAAGTGGTAGGTGGCCACGTCAGCCGGATCGGTGGTCAGCTGGAACGCTGCACGCGGGGCAAACCACAGCAGGCTGCCGCGACGCCGGCACATCGAGCAGTTGCAGTCGATGACGTCCCTGATCGGCGCCTCGGCATGTACCGTGAATGCGATCCTGCCGCAATGGCAGCTTCCCTGGTATTCCATGTTCTGCGCTCCTTTGGAGGGTCCTTGTCTGCGCCCATGGTAATCCTATGGCACGGGGACAAAGCAGCCACGCGGCCCTATGCTCAGGGTTTGACCCCGTACAGGAACGCCGATGCGCCCGCATCTTCTTGCCCTCGCCCTGGTCGCCGCGCTGGCCGGTTGCCAGCCGGCCGACGCCCCGACCACCGCTTCCACCCCGGCCGCCAGCCAGCAGGCCGGCGACGCGGCGGTCGACGCCGCCTTCGCCGATCTCTCCAAGCGCGCGCTGGATACCTGGATGCAGCTGTCGCCGGTCAGCGCCACCCAGATCGGTGACCACCGCTACGACAGCGAACTGGACGACCTCAGTGCCGCCGGCCAGCAGAAGACCGTGGCCGCCTACAAGGCGCTGCTGGGCGAGCTGGACAAGATCGACGTGGCCAAGCTGGGCCGCGAGAACCAGGTGGACGCGGCGATCCTGCGCAACCAGCTGCAGTCGGAAATCTGGAACGCCGAAGTGCTTCAGTCCGGCAAGTGGGACCCGCAGCTGTACAACGGCATCGCCGGCAGCGCGATCTACGGCCTGATGGCGCGCGAGTTCGCGCCACTGCCGGAGCGCCTGAAGTCGGCCACCGCGCGCATGGAAAAGCTGCCGGCGATCTTCGCCCAGGCCCGCGAGAACCTGGATCCGGCGCGCGTGCCGAAGATCCACGCCGAGACGGTGGCCAAGCAGAACAAGGGCATCCTCAGCATCGTCGATACCTTCATCACCCCGCACATCGGTGAACTGCCGCAGGCCGACCAGCAGCGCCTGCAGGCGGCCATCGACGGCCTGAAGAAGGCGGTGGACGAGCAGCAGACCTGGCTGGACAAGACCCTGGTGCCGAACGCAAAGGGCGATTTCCGCATCGGTGCGGAAAAGTACGACCAGAAGCTGAAGTTCGCGCTGAGCTCGTCGCTGTCGCGCCAGGAGATCGGTGAGCGTGCACGTGCCGAACTCAAGCGCGTGCGCGAAGACATGTACGGCATCGCGCAGACCGTGCTGAAGGACAAGCCGGGTGCGCCGGAAATACCGGCGCAGCCGACCGACGAGCAGCAGCAGAAGGCGATCGAGGCCGCGCTGGAACTGGCCTACGCCGACAAGCCGGCACGCGACAAGGTGGTCGACGATGCCAAGGCCGCACTGGAGCAGTCCACCGCGTTCGTGCGCGAGCACGACCTGATGACGCTGCCCGATGCGCCGGTGGACATCATCCTGATGCCGGAATTCCAGCGCGGCGTGGCCGTGGCCTACTGCGATTCACCGGGCCCGCTGGACAAGAACCTGAAGACCTTCTACGCCGTGTCGCCGATTCCGGACGACTGGAACGACAAGCAGGTCGACTCGTTCCTGCGTGAGTACAACTCGCGCATGATCCACCTGCTGAGCATCCACGAAGGCACCCCGGGCCATTACCTGGAAGGCTGGCATTCGGCCAAGTTCCCCTCCACCCTGCGTGCGGTACTGCGTTCAGGCCTGTTCGCCGAGGGCTGGGCGGTCTACACCGAGCGCATGATGCAGGAGCAGGGCTACCTCAACAACGACCCGCTGTTCCACCTGGTGCAGCTGAAGTTCTACCTGCGCACGATCTCCAACGCGATCCTCGACCAGGGCGTGCACGTGGACAACTGGGATCGCGAGAAGGCGATGCACCTGATGACCCACGATGCGTTCCAGCAAGAGAGCGAGGCGGCGGGCAAGTGGGTGCGTGCACAGCTGACCTCGGCGCAGCTGCCGACCTACTTTGTCGGTGCGCAGGAACACTTCGACACCCGCAAGGCGATGCAGGACAAGCTGGGCGACAAGTTCAACCTCAAGACCTACCACGACCAGATGCTGTCCTACGGCGCACCGCCGGTGCGTTTCGCCCGCCAGCTGATGCTGGACCAGCCGATCGAGTGATCGCGCCGGTGTGAGCTGAATGATAACGGCTCGGGGAAACCCGGGCCGTTTTCTGTTCTGGCGGTTGCGAACTGCCATCCTGGTGGGTGCGAACCTTGGTTCGCACCGCTTCTGCCGCCACTCAATCAGACGATGTGGATATACAGCTTCCTCGAGTCCAGTCTCAAATCGAGGAAGTACTCCACACCACACCCGCGGCACGCAGCGGGACAATCCTCATCGCTCCCACGTTGGTTCTCCGAGGCATCAGCCACCACCGGATATCCACAATCAAAACGTAAAGGCAATGTTGCTGCCATGGGGGTCGGCCCATATTTCATCTCCATCGCCGTCCATTACAAGAAAGTCCGTGATGTTCATGATTCACCGGGATCGCTTGGGTGATTGCTGGAGACTACTCGAATCCGAGCATAAGGGGCGCGAAGCTGCTTCCGTCTCATCACACTGCGACGCCACCATCCATCCCGGATTCAAGGTGAATGCAACAGGTTGTTGAACTGCGCTTCACTGCAACCCGACTGCGCGCAGCCCGGCAGCATCAGCTCCACCCGGCCCGGCGGCTGTGCGTCGGTCAACGGGATCGCACCACGTAGCTGCTCGCGCGTGGGATAGACATACACCAACCGGTAACGCACTTCACCGGCCCCACGATCACGCCAGCGCTCGAACTGCAGCAGGCCGCCGATCGGCGTCTTCTCGTACTGCCCCGGTAGGCTGTAGTCCGTGATTCCCAACGCCACCAGCACTGAACCGATGTTGGAATCGTGGCCGACCAGCAGGCTCACCTTTGGCGATGCCGGGTCCTCGAACAACGCATTCACTCTTGCCAGCAGCGGGGCGGCCACATCGCGCGCCACTTCGGGCGTTCCGAACAGGATGTCCTGGTAGCGGTTGCGGATCTGCGCCAGCGCCTGCCATTGCGCCTCGGTGGTCAACCGGCCCCAGCCTTCGCGGGGGATGCCACTGCCCTGGTAGTGCTCCATCAACAAGGCATCGACCAACCCGCTGGCCAGGGCCAGCGAACCGGACGCGCGTGGTTCCTTGCCCGGTTCCGCATTGAAGATCGTGTCGGCCAGCATCAGATGGCACTCGCTGTGCCCCGCACAGGCCGCCGACTGCGGGTAGCGGGTGATCTGCTCCACCACGGACAGTGCCGGTGCCAGTTCCGATGCGGCCAGCGCTCGCTGCATTGCCGACAGTGCGCGCTCGCGGAAGACCGTCTCTCTGTTGTGGATCACCGGATTGAACAACGGATCCATCGTGCCCAGCGCCATGCGCTGCTCGACCGCGACATGACAGCCCGGGAAGGCACCGGCAACGAAGAACTGCGCGGTGGCCTGGGTGCGCTGAAGGCTGTTGGCATGGGCGTGGAAGTCAGCCAGCTGCGGGCAACCCGAAGCCGGCAACAGCTGCGCCTGACGCAGCCACTGGCCCATGTAACGGCCCATGTAGACCTCCAGCACGCCGCCTTTGGTGGTGAGCTCGCCTGCGCCCACGTCCCAGCCTGGCCAGCGCTCCGGAGTGGCATTGGCCAGCGCGCCCGACGCCACCACCGGCGCGCGCAGGTTGTGGCGGCTGAGCAGGATGACCTGCTCAAGTGAGCCCTCACGTGTTCCGCTCACCTCGCCATTGTCCGCCATGGCTGGAACAGCGGTCACAAGGCTCGTCACCAGCGATAGGCAACGAAAGATACGGAAGTGCATCCGAGTCTTTGAGCACGATTGAACCTGCATCACCTGCTCCTATAGTGCAGATAGAGTCTCGAGCCCATGTCTGCTGATCAACGGTCGGCACGGCAATGTCAAAACGGTGAACAGACCGTTCTCCGAGCTACCGAATGGGGATGGTAGCACCGTCAACCCATGACCTCCCCGACACGCGATGCAAACGCATCCAGTCGTGAAATATCCAGTGATCGCCTCCCACTCGAGGATGCTCCCTGAGTCACGTCCTCGTCTGATTGATACACGCGAGCGCCGAACCGATCCAGGATCTCGACGCCGCCCTGCGCTACATCCCCGGCCCCGACATTCAAGAGAAGCTCCAGGCATCAGAACAAGCCACGGACACAACGCGCAGAGCAGCTTGCTCGACTACGAGACTGATGCAGAAATTAAAAGAGAAGTCCTACGCAACGAACCCGCTACCACTGACAGCAAGTAGCCATACGGACGGCGCATTCTTGATGCCGACCTAGGGATGTGCCCGGGTCATCAACACACACCTATAAAAGGAAATAAGTCATGCACGCATCCGCAACCATTTCAGATCCAAACGCCGTCGCCGCATGGATGAAATCATCCAGCGCAAATGCAAGATCCCTCGACGCAGTGTTTGAAACCGAGGTGGACGAAATCAAAGTAGCCGCATTCAGCAGTGACTGCTGCGGATCGAACAATTACGAAGAGCGCTGACAGACTCCGTTGATGGCACGCGGCGTGGATGCGTGTCATCAACACTATCAAACAGGATCAGAATCACGATGACTCGCAGTCATGACGGCATGAGCCGAATAGCACAAAGCCCAGAACAAAGCCGCATGCGATGCGATGGAACATTCCCCTTACCAAACGACACATCATCATCGACCGCAATCATTGCCGCGACGACTCGATCCAATATTAATCGCGCTATCGAACTCCGCAGAAGGGGATTGATCACCGAGATAATTGGCACAGATCCCGCTTACTCGACAACGCCATCCGACGCGCTTCGCAAACTGGAGGGTGATGCGGGAATTCACACCATTATCGTGTTCAGTGACCAGCTTACATCCAGCCTTGACGCTCCTGTCTTGACGTCCCACCACGGGCAGCAGCGCTACCTGCCTCTGGTGGAAGGAGTCCTCAACAGCATCCACGAATTTCAAATCATGACAGGCACATGCGATGACACGATCAAATTGCCACCCTGCTCACCCATCACTTCCGTTCTGCGCACTATTTCGAACCATCTGGATTCCAACCAGAAGCTTGGAGGAGACTGGCTCGCGCAACTCGTTCAGACAAAGCGATGGCCTGCTACACGGCTAGCCGAGAGCAGATTCCGTCAGCGTGTCTTTCACTCAGCTCTGATGCACATGTACTGGAAGCATCCTGACTTCAATCCCAAGCATTTCGATTGGCTCCATGGACAACTCAAGAACCTCTACCGCGCATCGCAGCCAGCAAAGGAGGTCCAGGATGCACGAAAGTCAAGCACATGAGAGTCGTCAGCCTGCCCCGGAGGCCACCTTTCGGCACAGCGTCCAGACAGAGCAACAGCTTGGATTGACCCTTTCCGACAGGGAAAGGAAAGCCATCCTCTCCGCATGCGAAGTCAGCGGACTCGATATGGATTCCTACTACAGCTGGTATCAATCGAAAGCTTCCATCAGCTCCCAGTTGGCGGACCTTTGCCGCCCGTCACTGTTGGAGGCGGTCCACTGCATCGACCGTTCCGACTACTCCTCAATCGATGGAAAGCTCCCTGCCGACAGGGGAGTTGTGATCGCACTGCCGCATCACGGCCACTATATCCTGTCTGCGGTCCGTCTGATGGAGCACATTCGCCATCTGCGTGACATCTACATCTTCTATGGCGACCCAAAGAACCATGCAGGCAACGAATTGTTCGACGACCTGTACCACCGGCTCTTCAATCACGCCGGATGCCGCGCGAGCATCATCCACTCGAATGCCAGAGGGATAGGCATAGCGCTTCGCGCACTGAAAAATAGAGCTGCTGTCATCATGATGCCCGATGTCCACCGCTTTCGCGAAGAAACCTATTGCATTCCATTTTTGGGGCGCCCCCTGCACATCATGCTGGGAACCGCCGCAATGGCGCGCAAAACCGGAAGTTGCATATTGCCAGCCATCTCCGTTGTTGACCGGGATCTTCGAGCAACTATTACTTTCGGAGATGCCATCGAGCCTATACAGACGCGAGCATCGCTTCCATCTGAAGTAGCTGACTACTGGACGATGGCTGAAGTCTATCGTTTCCTTGAGCGTGCAATGGGACCTCAGGCCATCTATTGGCAGTACATCAGGCAACACTTCATGACATCCTCCAAGTTCCCGATGTTCCACCCCGAAACAATCGATGAAGCTTGGCACATGTTCTCCAATGACCCGCGAACCAAGCCACACACGCGTTATACGGCATGCCTGGATTGAACATGGATCAATTTCATTCTCCTTCCATTACCTTGGCGGCCATCGCCCTGATGGCGATGGCGCCCATCAATGGATACGCAACGGATCAAGAGAATGCCGACGCAACTCATCTTCCTGCGATCCACGCGGTCCACTCAGCCCCCGGCCCGCGCATCTGGCAGTTCAGAAAAGGCTCTTCAACGCTGCTTGTACTGGGCACGATTCAACCCCTAAGAAAGAGCCTATCCATCGATACTCGCAGCGTTGAAGCAGCAATCTCGACGTCTGATGCAATTCTGAGCCCTCCGGGCGTGACCGTGGAGCACGATGGCGGGGTACTTCGCAGCCTCATTCTGTGGCCCGCCATCCGCAAGCTCAAGTTCCTTTCAGGTAGAAGAACGCTTCGTGACGAGCTCACCGAAGAAGAGTACACGCGATTGAGCGATCTCAAGATTCTCTATGGCCTGCATGACGCGAGCATTGAGAGGATGCGCCCAATGTACGCGGCTTGGAAAATTCATGATGCTGCACTGCAATTCAGTGGAGCCCGAGCCGGTGAGCCACTTTCTCGAGCCATTGACCGCATGGCCCGCGATCATGGGATCCCGATGATCAACGCCCGCTTCCCGATGCTGGTGAGAGGCGCCAGGGAAACTATCCAGAATTTTCACATTGACTCCGTGAAAGACCGCAAATGCTTCTCGGATGCCACATCAAGCCTGCGGCCCTGGCTCGATAACCTAGATGAGCTAGGTCATGCGTGGGCAGAGGGAGATATTGAATCGGGCGCGCTCCTGCATGCCCCTCCATCGCCCTCCCGGTGCTGGGCTCGTCTGACCAACGACGCGATCGCCACTACGATGAATATTGACCTTGATATCCAGAGACGAACTCACTGGGTTGCAGTGCTCCGCTCAACTACTTCGCGGCACAGTACGGTTTTCACCACTCTGCCCTTGGATGATCTTCTGCATTCAAGAGGCATGGCCGCGGTACTCGTGGACGAGGGATACATCCCCGATGCCAGGGTGTTCTTTGGCGATCAGCCGCGACCTCCAAACATCGGAGCAAGTGAAACCTCAAATCATCCGGACGGGTGACGATGTAACTTGGCACCTTGCAACGCGGTCACATCGAAGTCACTGATCGGCAGCCACAAAGCCACCGGTCTGCCGCGCCCACAAGCGCGCATACAGCCCACCGGCCGCAATCAGTTCGGCATGGCTGCCGGTCTCGACGATGCGGCCCTGGTCCATCACCACCAGCCGATCCATGCGCGCGATGGTCGACAGCCGGTGCGCGATCGCGATCACCGTCTTGCCGCCCATCAGCTCATCCAGGCTGTCCTGGATCGCCGCTTCCACTTCCGAGTCCAGTGCCGAGGTTGCTTCGTCCAGCACCAGGATCGGTGCGTCCTTCAGCAGCACGCGGGCAATGGCGATGCGTTGGCGCTGGCCGCCGGACAGCTTCACGCCGCGCTCGCCCACATGCGCGTCGTAGCCACGACGCCCCTGCCCGTCCACCAGCGTATCGATGAAGGCTTCGGCACGTGCCTTGGCTACGGCTGCACGCAGCTGCTCATCAGTCGCATCCGGGCGGCCGTACAGCAGGTTGTCGCGGATCGAGCGATGCAGCAGCGAGGTGTCCTGGGTAACCACGCCGATCTGCTGGCGCAGGCTTTCCTGCGTAACGTAGGCAATGTCCTGATCGTCGATCAGGATGCGGCCGCTTTCCAGGTCGTACAGGCGCAGCAGTACGTTGACCAGGGTCGACTTGCCGGCGCCGGACGGACCGACCAGGCCGATCTTCTCGCCCGGCTTCACCACCAGGTCCAGGCCGGCAATCACACCGCCCTTTTTACCGTAATGGAAGTGGATGTCCTGGAAATGCACGCCGCCTCGGGTCACCTGCAGCGGCACCGCATCCTCGCGGTCCTGCACGGTCAGCGGCTGGGCGATGGTGGTGATGCCATCCTGCACCGTGCCGATGTCCTCGAAGATGCCGTTGATGGTCCACATGATCCAGCCGGACATGTTGTGGATGCGGATCACCAGGCCGGTGGCCAGGGTGATCGCGCCGACGGTGATGTGGCCGCCATTCCACAGCCACAGCGCGAGACCGCAGGTACCGGCAATCAGGAAGCCGTTGACGATGGCAATGGTCAGGTCCATGCCGGTGGTGATGCGGGTCTGTGCGCGGTGCTTGACCGCCAGCTCCCGGATCGACTCGGCCACGTAGGCCTGCTCACGCCCGCCATGAGCGAACAGCTTCAGCGTGGGAATGTTGGTGTAGCCATCGACAATGCGGCCCATTGCCTTCGAACGTGCTTCCGAGGCGATCCATGCCCGTTCCTTCGCGCGCGGCACGAAGTAGACCATGATCACCACGTAGGCCAGCAGCCACAGGATCAGCGGCAGCATCAGCCGCCAGTCGGCCTGCGCGAACAGGTACAGCGCGGTGCCGGTGTAGACCACGATGTACCAGAGCGAATCGACCATCTGCACCGCCGACTCGCGCAACGAGGTACCGGTCTGCATCACCCGGTTGGCCACGCTGCCAGCAAAGTCGTTCTGGAAGAAGCTCAGGCTCTGCCGCACCACGTAGTTGTGCATCAGCCAGCGCGAACGGTTGCTCAGGCCGGGCACGATCGCCTGGTTCACCAGCAGGTTGTGCAGGCCGACCAGGATCGGCCGCGCGATGACCGTGATGAACAGCATCCAGCCCAGTTCATTGGCGTGGCGCTTGAAGAAATCGGCACCGGGTTGCTCGGCGACCATGTCGACGATGCGGCCCAGGTAATCGAACATGGCCACTTCCACCAGCGCCAGGAGCAGGCCGGCGATGAGCGTGGCCAGCAGCACCGGCCACACCGGGCGCAGGTAGTGCAGGTAGAACGGCAGCACCTTGCGCGGTGGCATGCGCCCATCCACGGGCGGGAACACCGGAATCAGGGATTCAAACCAACGGAACATCGCATTCCCTCGCCATCTTAGCCGGCGGAGTATCCCACGCCGCATGTGTACGCCGGCCGACGATGCCGCGGCGCCGGTAGTGCCGGCCGCTGGCCGGCAACCTCGCTACGTTTCCAGAGATCATGAGGTTGCCGGCCAGCGGCCGGCACTACCCTCATTCTTTGACCGGGGTGAACAGCAGGTCCTGGAAATCGAAACTGAAATCGGTCAGGTCGGAAATCGGCTGCATGCGCACCTCGCGCACCTTGCCATCCGGGTCCAGGCTGAAGTTCACGAACGCGTCGGCGTTGAGCGAACGGTCGTCCCAGCGCACGATGAAGGTGTCGTGCTGCCAGTGCTCCAGGCGCCCGCTCAGCTGCGCGGTCTTCGCAAAGCGCAGGCGCAGGCCCTTGCCTTCGGCGCTGATCTGCATGTCGCCATACCAGCGGTCACGGAAGCTGCCGGTGTAGCCGGCCAGCGCCAGCGATGGCCTGCTGCCTTTGTCGCGTGCGCTCTGGTGCTTGGCCCAGGCCTCGTCGGCCTTGTCCTTTCCCTTGGCCACGGCCTTGGCATAGGCGTCCACCCAGTCATGCTTCTCACCGCCCAGGTAGGCATCGAGCACGCTCAGGGTGATCGCATTGAACGCCGCGCCCACTTCCTGATTGGTCAGCACCACCACGCCCAGTTTCTCGCCCGGTACCAGGGTCAGCCGCGAAACCATGCCCGGCCAGCCACCGGTGTGCCAGACCAGCTTCTGCCCACGGTAGTCACTCAGGCTCCAGCCTTCGCCATAGCCGGCGAAGTTGGCCCGCGCAGGTGCCAGCTCCGGCACGCTCGGCGCCGGGATCGACTGCGGCGTGATCATCCGCCACATCTGCTGCTGGCTCTTCTCGCTGAACAACGGCGTGCCGTCGGCCAGCTTGCCTTCGGCCAGCTGCACCTGCATCCAGCGCGCCATGTCGTGCGCGCTGGAATAGATGCCGCCGGCGCCGGCATTGTTCGACCAGGTCAGCGGCGCAACGGTGCGCAGGTCCTTGAAATCGTACTTGGCGTGGCCGACCGCGGCCTTGTCGCCCGGCTTCAGGTGATCGGCGTTGTAGCGCGTGCCGGTCATGCCCACCTTGTCGAAGATGCGCGTCTGCAGGAACTGCTGGTAACTCATGCCCGAGACATGCTCGATCACCTGCTGGGCAACCGCGTACAGGATGTTGTCGTACGCGTAGCTCTCGCGGAAACCGCCCTTCAGCGGCACCCTGCCCAGCCGTTCGACTACTTCGGCATTGCTGTAGGAGGTGGCCGGCCAGAACAGCAGGTCGCCGGCACCCAGGCTCAGCCCGCTGCGGTGCGACAGCAGGTCGCGGATCGTCATCTGCCCGGTCACGAACGGATCGGACATGCGGAACGACGGCAGGTGGTCGATCACCTTGTCATCCATCTTCAGCTTGCCGTCCTCGGCCAGCAGGTTCAGCGAAGTGGCGGTGAACGCCTTGGTGTTGGACGCAATGGCAAACAGCGTATCGGCCTGCACCGGTTCCGGCTTGCCCTGCTCGCGCACGCCCCAGCCGCGCTCCAGCACCACCTCGCCATCCTTGACCACCGCCACCGCAATACCGGGCACGTCGAACTGCGCGCGCACGCGCTCGACGGTCGCATCCAGCTCCTGCAGCTGCGCCGGGGTGGCAGCGCTCGCCATGGTCGTGCACGCCAGCAGCACGGCTCCTCCAATCCAGGGTTTCATCCAGCACGATCTCCGAACAGGGGTAGCGGCCATGTGCAGGCCGTCACCGGGGTTTCGCGGGATGGTAACGGTCTGCGGCGCACCCTGCCCTGTGCCATTGGAGGGGTGTCATGGGCGGAAACGGCCAACCGAGCAACGGCTCCACCATCATTCCGTGCCTGCGCTACCGCGATGCGCAGGCTGCCATCGACTGGCTGCAGCGCGCCTTCGGCTTCCATGCCCAGGCCGTCTACGCCGACGGCGACACGGTGTTCCATGCGCAGCTGACCTTCGGCACCGGCATGATCATGCTGGGCTCGGCCAGCAACCAGAGCGCGTGGAGCGAGCATGCGGCGTTGCCTGATGAAGTCGGCGGCCGCCAGACGCAGAGTGCCTGCGTGATCGTCACCGATGCCGACGCGCACTACGCCCGGGCCAAGGCCGCCGGTGCCCGCATCGTCATCGACATCGCCGACCAGGACTACGGCGGCCGTGGCTATGCCTGCGCCGACCCGGAAGGCCATCTGTGGTGGTTCGGCAGCTACGACCCGTGGCGCGCGGACCACGGCCAGTGACCGCGACCGCCCGGCAGGCGGAGATCCGCTGCGGCATCGGTGGCTGGGTGTTTCCCGAATGGCGCGGCGGCGTTTTCTACCCCGTGGGCCTGCCGCAGCGTGAAGAGCTGGCCCATGCCAGCCGTGCCCTGCGCTGCATCGAAATCAACGGCACCTTCTACCGCACGCCCACCGCCGCACAGTGCGCGCAGTGGGCCGCGCAGACGCCGGAAGGCTTCCGCTTTGCGATGAAGGCACCACGCTACCTGGTGCAGCGCCGCGACCTGTCCAGCACCGTGGAGGCAGCTGCGCCCTTCCTGCAGGCAGCGATCGCGCTCGGTGACCGGCTTGGCCCGTTGTTGTGGCAGTTCGATCCACGCCACCCGGCCGACGCCGATGCACTGGACGCCCTGATGGCGCAGCTGCCGAAGCAGCTGGAAGGGGTGCCGCTGCAGCATGCGCTGGAGGTCCGCAATGCCGCAGCACATGGCCCCGCACTGGTCGCCGCCGCGCGCCGCCACGGCGTGGCACTGGTGATCGAGGACAGCGACGAGGCGCCGCTGCACGGCGACGTCAGTGCGGGCTTCGTCTACGCGCGGATCAAGCGCAGCCAGGCCCGCTTGAAAGAGGGCCTGCCTGCGCCCGTGCAGCAGCGCTGGGCTGAACGCGCGCGACGCTGGTCACGCGGCGAGCCGGTGGACGACCTGCCCTGTCTGGCCGGGCACGCCCCGGAGACCCCGCGCGAGGTCTACCTGCTGTGCATCGGTGCCGGCAAGGCCCGCAACCCGGCGGCAGCGATGGCCCTGCAGCGCCTCATCGACGGCGCCAGCGGTCCAGCCCCCACAGCAGGGTCCAGCCCACCACGAACACGCCCGCAACGCGCAGCACGTTGAGCAGGAAGGCCGCCAGGCCCAGGCGTTGCAGTTCGAGGAATGGATACGGCGCCTGTCCGGTCGTTGCAGCGACCAGCATCGCCCAGCCAAGGTAGGCCAGCGGTACCAGCAGCACGCCGCCCAGCGCGCGCCAGCGCAGCTCACCGTGCGGCAACAGCAGCAGCCACCCCAGCAGGAACAGGGCAGGCACGACATAGTGCAGGCCCGCATCGACCCACCATTGCAGCCCGGTCGGTTGCCACAGCCCCTGCAATGCAAGCACGTAGACGCACGCGGTCACACCGATGCACAGCGCCAGGCTCGCCGCCACCGCCGGCTTGAGGACTCTGCCAAGGACCACCCACCCACATCCGACGCAGACAGCCAGGTTGCTGAGAATGGTGAAATAGCCGAAGAAACGCAGCGTCGCCACGCCGATCCCGGCCGCCGCCCCCGGCCCCTGCACCAGCAACAGGTACTGCAACAGCAGCGAGGCTGCCGCCATCAGGGCAGTCAGTGCGGCCCATCCGCGCAGAAGGGAGCAATCGGCTGCCATGGCTCGGTTCTCTGGGTCGATGCCGCGAGCATGCCACAGTCATCGCCGACGGCCGCGCGATTGCCTCACAATAGGCCGATGAGCACACCCGACACCCGCAAAGCGCTGTGGCAGATCCACTTCTGTGTCCTGCTGTGGGGCATCACCGCCATCCTCGGCAAGCTGATCACCCTGCCCGCACTGCCGCTGGTGTGGTGGCGCATGCTGCTGGTGACGGCGATGCTGGCCCTGCTGCCACGGGTCTGGCGCGGGTTGCGCACCCTGCCCCTGCGGCTGGTCGCCGGCTACGCCGGCATTGGCGCGCTGGTCGCCCTGCATTGGCTGACCTTCTATGGCGCGGTGAAGCTGGCCAATGCCTCGGTGGCTGCCACCTGCATCGCACTGGCGCCGGTGTTCACCTCGATCATCGAACCGTGGGTGGCCAAGCGGCCGTTCCAGCTGCGTGAGCTGGCGTTCGGCCTGGCGGTGCTGCCGGGTGTTGCGCTGGTGGTCGGTGGCGTGCCCGATGGCATGCGCCTGGGTGTGTTGATCGGCGCGATCTCAGCGCTGCTGGTGGCGGTGTTCGGCTCGCTCAACAAGCGCATGGTCAGCCACGCCGATCCGCTCACGGTCACCGCGCTGGAGCTGGGTGCGGGCACCCTCACCCTGACCCTGCTGGCGCCGCTGATGCCCTACCTGCTGCCTGCGCTGGCCAGCCCGTTGTGGGTGGTCCCGGACCTGCACGACGGCATCCTGCTGCTGGTGCTGGCCGGGTTCTGCACGCTGCTGCCGTTTGCCCTGGCCCTGGTCGCACTGCGCCACCTGAGCGCCTACACGGTGCAGCTGGTGACCAACCTGGAGCCGGTCTATGCGGTGGTGCTGGCGGTGGTGCTGCTGCGCGAGCAGCACGAAGTCACCCCGTGGTTCTACCTGGGCGTGGCGATCATCGTCGGCGCGGTGTTCCTGCATCCGCTGCTGAACCGCCGCAAGCCGGTGCAGCATCCGGAGATTCTTGGCACGGCCGAGGCGCGCAACATCGCCGATTGAATGCATCCACGCATGGCGTGGACGCCCGTATCAACGCTGCGGCCAATGCCAGGCCGGCGCATCCAGCAGGCCCTGCCCGCTCAACAGCGTGCGGCCCTGTTCCTTGTACAGATGCAGCGAATGGCACCCTGGCGCCTGTTCCAGCGCCGCGATCAGGCGGCTGGCGTGTGACACCACCCATACCTGGCTGCGCGAACTGGCTGCGATGATCAGCCGCGCCAGCGCCGGCAGCAGGTCCGGATGCAGGCTGGTCTCCGGCTCGTTGAGCACGAGCAGCGGCGGTGGACGCGGCGTGTGCAGCGCAGCAGCCAGCAGCAGGAAGCGCAGCGTACCGTCGGACAGTTCGGCCATCGACAACGGCCGCAGCAACCCCGGCTGGTGGAAGCGCAGGGCCAGTCGACCGTCCAGCTCTTCGAAGCCGACCGTGGCACCGGGGAACGCATCGTCGACGCTGCGTGCCAACGCCACCGGGTCACCGATCTCGATAATGGTCACCCAGGCTGCCGCCAGATCCCGGCCGTCGTGATGCAGCACCGGCGTGCGCGTGGCCATCGCCGGCTGCCGCGCCGGTGCATCGGCGTCGCTGCGGAAATGGTCGTAGAAGCGCCAGCGACGGATGTACTCGCGCAGGGCGATGGTTTCCGGCAGGCGCTGCGGATCGCCGACCTGGGTGAACAGACTGTCGAACAGCGACAACCTGTCATCCACCAGATCCCAACCGCGCGCATGACGTTGCCGAACCATTGCCCCACGGCGATCAACCAGCAGGTTGGCGCTGCGCAGGAACGGGCCAGCCCAGATCGCCTCGGCCTTGATCTGCGGGTCCAGTGCGAAGGCCGATCGACTGGGGGGCGGGTAGCCCAGATCGATGGCGTAGCCGAATTCGTCTGTGGCGAAGCCCAACTTCAATCCCACCGATTCCTGGCGTGGGCCGCCCTGCAGGGGGATTTCGCCGGCAGCAACCCGACGGTCCATTTTTTCCGGACCCGCCCACAGCGCCGAGCCCAGCCCGCCTTCGCGGGCCAGCACCGCCGCGACGCCGCCCTGCGCGGTCTCGGCCAGCAGGCGCAGGGCACGGTACAGGCTGGACTTGCCACTGCCGTTGTCACCGGTCACCACATTCAACTGCTGCAGCGGCAGTACGAGCCCGTGCAGCGAACGATAGTGGGCGATGGCCAGGGTCTGCAGCATGGGCGGCGTCCGGGGAAACAGGGCGTCATGCTGGCCGGTTCTGATCGCAGGAGCTGCGACGCCAAGTGAAACGGGAAGAGCATCCACGCATGGCGTGGATCTACTGGAGCGGCATCGAATCATCCACGCGTCGCATGCGTTCAACGCGCGAACCGCCGTGTTTCAGTCCGCCCGTTCCACCCGGTTGCGACCTTTGCCCTTGGCCCGGTACAGCGCCTTGTCGGCACGTGCCAGCGTCTCATCCACGCTTTCACCGGGCTGGTGCTGGGCCACTCCAATACTGATCGTGACCGGGAACCCCAGCGGCAGATCAGCAACGGCCAGGCGCAGGAACTCGCACTGAAGTTCGGCGGTTTGCAGGTCGGTCGCCGGCATCACCGCCACGAACTCCTCGCCGCCATAGCGCGCGGCCATGCCACGGCCGGCGAAGTGCGAGCGCAGCAGCGTGCCCAGCTCGGCCAGCACCCGGTCGCCGGTGGCGTGGCCCTGGAAATCGTTGATGTGCTTGAAGTGGTCGATGTCCAGCAGCGCGACGCAGGCCACATCGGGCTGATCCCCGGTCACCGCCACTGCCTCGTCCAGCGCCGCCGCCATCGCGCGGCGGTTCGGCAGGCCGGTCAGCGCATCGGTGCGGCTCTGCTCGGCCAGGTCGGCGTTCTGCGCCAGCAGCACGTCGTGGTACTCCGACAGCAGGCGCTCGTAATCATCGCGTTCCAGCATGTGGTTCTGGATGTCGAGCGCGAAACGGCGCAGCTCCATCACCAGCATCACCTGCCGCGACAGCGCGGCCAGCGCCTCGGCCTTGTCGCTTGGCAGGTGCTGCGGCTGTGCATCGAACACGCACAGCGTACCCAGCGGCAGGCCATCGGAACTGATCAGCGGCGCACCGGCGTAGAAGCGGATGTGCGGGTCGCCGGTCACCACCGGGTTGTCGTGGAAGCGGATGTCCTGCAACGCATCCTCGACCACCATGACTTCGTGCGGCTGCAGGATGGCGTGGCCACACATCGATTCGCTGCGCAGGTTTTCCGCCGCGTCGATGCCCTGGATCGACTTGAACCATTGCCGTTCGACGTCAATCAGGGTCACCGCCGCCATCGAGGTACCGCAGACCGCCTTGGCGATCGCCACCAGGTCGTCGAATGACTTCTCGCGCTGCGAATCAAGGATCCGGTAGCGGTACAGCGCCTCGAGCCGGAGGGCTTCGTTGGCAGGCTTGTCGGGCTTGATCATGCAGCGTCACTTCCGGCAGGTCACTGCAAAGTCTAGCTGATGCCGGCGCGTAATCCGCACTACCGCGCGTTACCAGTCCAGCTGCTTCGGCAGCAGGCCCTGCAGCTCCTGCTCGGTCAGGTTGCGCCACTGGCCCGGCTTCAGCGCGCCGATCTTGATGTTGTCGATGCGCACGCGGCGCAGCTGGGTCACGCGATAGCCGAACTCGGCAGCCATCAGGCGGATCTGCCGGTTCAGGCCCTGCTGCAGGGTGATGCGGAAACCGAACTTGGCGATGCGCGAGGTCTTGCACGGCAGCGTCATCTGGTCGTGGATGCGCACGCCGCGCGCCATGCCGCGCAGGAACTCATCGGTGACCGGCTTGTTCACCGCCACCAGGTATTCCTTCTGGTGGCCGTTCTCGGCACGCAGGATCTGGTTGACGATATCGCCATTGCTGGTCATCAGGATCAGGCCTTCGGAGTCCTTGTCCAGGCGGCCGATCGGGAAGATGCGCTGTTCATGGCCGACGAAGTCGACGATGTTGCCCTTGACCGAAGTTTCGGTCGTGCAGGTGACGCCGACCGGCTTGTTCAATGCGATGTAGACGTGGCGGCGGGCGCCGGGCTTGCGTGCCACGCGGGCGCGCAGCGGCTGGCCGTCGACCAGCACCTGGTCTTCCTCGCCCACCACCGCGCCGGTACCGGCCGGATGGCCGTTGACGGTAACGCGGCGCGCGGCGATCAGGCGATCGGCCTCGCGGCGGGAGCAGAAGCCGGTGTCGGCGATATGTTTGTTGAGTCGGGTGGTCATCGGCCCATTATCCGGCATCGCCGCCCGCTGCGCTTCATGCCAGGGCGGGCGGATCGAGCTCCTCGCCGTCGAAGACCCGGTTGCGGCCCGCCCGCTTTGCCACGTACATGGCATGGTCGGCGCGCCGCAGCAGCCCGGCCAGATCGTCCTCGCCCGGTCGCCACTGCGCCAGGCCGATGCTGGCGGTCACCTCCAGCCCCGGCACCTGCAGGGCCTGGCCAGCCTCGGTGATGCGCTGGCGCAGGCGGTCCAGCCGTGCCGACGCCACCTCGCGCGGCATGCCGGGCATCAGCAGCAGGAACTCTTCGCCGCCCATCCGCACCACTTCGTCCTGGCTGCGCACCGCCGCGCGCAGGGCACGCGCCACCGCCACCAGCACCTGGTCGCCCACTGCGTGGCCGTGGCGGTCGTTGATGTCCTTGAACAGGTCGATGTCGAGGAAGCCGATCACCAACGGGCCGCGCTCACGGTCCACCCGTTCCAGATGGCGGGCCAGCTGCTGCAGTCCGGCGCGACGGTTGGGAAGCCCGGTCAGGCCGTCGGTCTCGGCCAGCTGGCGAAGTTCATCACGCTGCTGGCGCAGCCGGCCCAGCCGCTGGTTCAACGCATACGCGGCCATCATCAACAGCCAGGTCACCGCCAGCTGCAGCGTCTCCACCCGGTATTCCAGCAGCCACGCCGCACCACAGGCATCGGCGATGATCAGTACCAGCATCGGTGCCAGCGCGGCCAGACCCGCCTGCGCCCAACGGTCGCCGCGCCAGCGTGCCCAGACGCCGACCATCAGTGCCAGGCCACATCCGGACAGATAGGACACCTGCAAGCCCTTCGCGACCCACGCCAGATGCTCCCAGCGCAGCCACGGCACCAGCACGGCCAGCGCCATCAGGGCCCACAACACCACCAGTTGGGCCGGGCGCGATCGAGGCAGCACGCGATCGCCTCCGTTCAGCCGCCACAGCGCCGGCAGCACCAGTGCCTGGGTCGCAGCGGTCAGCGCCAGCAGCCACCATGCGCCGTGCTCGCCCACCGGCAGCCAGGGTTCCGGATAGCCGCTGAGCCCGCCGAGGATTGCCTGCCACAGCACCATCACGGTGGTGCCGGCGATGTAGACCAGGAAACTGCGGTCCCGGGTGGTCAGGAAGGCCATCAACGCCGACAGCGCCAGCGCGATCGCCACCGCGATGCAGGCCGCGCGCACCAGCAGGCGGGCGGTGTCGTTCTGCTGCACCGGGCTGGGCGCGCCCAGCCGCAGGGTCGGTACCCAACGTGTCTTCAGCGGTGTCTGCCAGGAGACCAGGAACGGCTCATGGCTGCCGGCCGGCGGTACCGCCACCAGGCCGATGCCAGCCCGGAAACGTGAATCGCGGGTGCGCGCGTCGTGCATGTTGCCGCAGATCTCGCGGTCACCATGCTGGACGCGCACTTCACCGGCAAAGACGTTGAACACGTCCAGCGCCTGCGGTTGGCCTGACCAGCCCTGCGGCGGAGCCGGCACCAGCACCTGCTGGCGGGCGCCGGACAGCATCTGCGGCGTGCATGCGCGGTGCGGCGTCGGCTCGTCGGTAGCGCCGCCGACCAGGAGATAATCATGGCCCGACACGGCCTCTGCAGCCTGAAGCGGCCACGGCAACGCCAACCACACCATCAGGACGGCCAGCACCGCTCCTGTTCCATACCGCCACTGCCTGCCGCCCACGCCACGTCCTGTTCCTGCTTACGTCCGCGCCCACTGCGCGCCGCCCCTGACGCGCATTATCGCAGCCGGGCACGCCACGCATGTGTACACCAAAGTCGGCGCCTGCGGTTCAGCCAGCCGCCGGCGGCCCCTTCACCGCGACCAGCCGTACCGGGCGCAGATCGACCAGGGTCAGCCGCTCCAGCGGCTGCGGCCGTTCGATGGCATAGCCCTGCAGCCCCTGTACGCCAAGCCGGGTCAGCGCACCGGCAACCTCGGCGGTCTCCACCCACTCGGCCACCACTTCCATCTGCAGCTCGCGCCCGAGCTCGCTGATCGCGCGCACCGTGGCGTGGCTGACAGGGTCGGTATCCATGTCGCGCACGAAGGCGCCGTCGATCTTCAGGATGTCCGCCGGCAACTGGCGCAGGTAGCCGAAGGAAGACAGGCCGGAGCCGAAGTCATCCAGCGCCATCCGGCACCCCCGTGCCTTCACCGCATCGATGAAGGCGCGGGCCTGGCTGAGGTTGCTGATCGCCGCAGTCTCGGTGATCTCGAAGCACAGCTTGGAGGCCAGCGCGCGGTTGCGCTCGAGCAGGTCGCAGACGAAGGCGAGGAATCCCGGTTCGGCGATCGACTGCGCGGACACGTTGACGTTGCACAGGCCCAGCTGGCGCACGTGCGCCGGGCACACCTGCAGGTGGCGGAACAGCAGCCCGAGCACGTGCCGGTCCAGCGCCACCGCCATGCCATAGCGCTCCACCGCCGGCATGAACTGGCCGGGCAGATGCAGGCTGCCATCGGTGCCACGCATGCGCACCAGCACCTCGTAGTGCAGGTAGGACGGATCCCCCACGCGGGCGATGCGCTGTGCATACAGCAGCATGCGATTCTCGGCCATCGCCAGGCTGACGCCCTGCAGGCGCTCGGCCTCCTGCCGCCGCTCCTCCAGCGCCATACGGTTCTCATTGAAGCAGTGCACGCGGTTGCGCCCGGCCTGCTTGGCGGCATAGCAGGCGCTGTCGGCGGCACTCATCAACCAGTTCACGTCCGGCGCATCTGCACTGACCTCGACCACGCCGATGCTGCAGCTCAGCTGCGGGCTGCCCTCGCTGATCGGAAACGTGGCCTGGCCCAGGTTGCGGATCACCCGCTGCAGCACGCGCTTGGCCTCGTCCTGCCCGGCATGGGCGAGGAACACCGCGAACTCGTCCGCACCCAGCCGGCCGACCCAGTCACCATCACGCACCGCCGCCACCAGGTACTCGGCGAAGGCGCGCAGCATCTGGTCACCAGCGGCGTGGCCGAAGCTGTCGTTGACCAGCTTGAAATGGTCCAGGTTGATATAGCACAGCGCGTGCGTGCCGCCTTCGCTGCGCACCTGCAACAGCGCGCGTTCCAGCAGCCGTTCGATCTCGCGGCGGTTGATCAGGCCGGTCAGCGGGTCATGGCTGGCGTGGTGCTCGATCTCGCGCGCCAGTGCATGGTTCTGGCTGACGTCCTCGATGATCGCGAACACCGACAGGCCACCGGCGGCGCTGCGCACGCCGGTGCCGCTCCAGCGGCCCCAGACCAGGCTGCCATCGCGACGGCGGAAGCGCAGTTCGCTCGGCCGCAGCTGCCGGTCCCAGTCGATACGGCCCACCCCATCGATGACAAGCTCGCCGTCCATCAGCAGATCGCCCAACGACATCTGCAGCAGCACGTCGCGCCGGTAGTCGAGGATATCGGCCATCGCCTGGTTGGCTTCGATCACCTTGCCTTCGGTGTCGAGCTTGAGCATGCCGACATTGGCCTGATAGAAGGCGGCGCGGAAGCGGCTTTCATGTTCGGTCAGGTCCTTGCCGACGCGGCGCGCGAGGGCCACCGCCATCAGGCTGATCGCAAGCACCGACAGCCCACCAACCACGAGCGTGGCGATCCGCACCATCGTGGCCATGCGCAGCAACGCTCGGGAAAACGACTGCGCCTGCACCTGCAGCCGCCGGTCCAGATCGCGCAGCTGTTGCAGGTAACGGTCGCGGTCGGCCACTGGCAGCGTGCCTTCGGCGTGCGCCGACTGCAGCTCGGCGACCAGCCGCTGCACCGCCAACAGGTCATCGTCGGTCTGCCGCCACAACGCGGTTGCTTCGCGGAAGGCGCCGATGTCGCGTGCATAGCGGAACGAGAACACCAGACGCGGGATATCGGCATGCGCGTTGCCACCCTGCAGGAAGCCCTGCCGGGCCTTCTCCTCGTCCGGTACCGCCTGTTCCAGCGCCAACCGGGCCTGCAGATCTCCCAACGGAATCCGCAGGGCCTGGCGCGCGTCCTCCAGGTCCTGGGCATGGCCGCGCGCCAGGTAGCGGCTCAGCGCAGCAGTGGCATCCTGCTGCCCGCGTGACCAGTAGCCCTGCCCGGCGATCCAGGCCGTCGAAGCCGCCTGCAGTTCCTGGATCAACGCGGACAACGCGACCAGCCCGATCGCCATGCCCGTCAACAACGCAAAGCGCAATCCCAGCCCACGGGTCATCGGCACCCGCCGGCTCTGCTGGTCCGTGCCACTTCTACCCATCCCGGATCCCCCCGAATGTGCTGCGGTGACAACCTGCCTTGGAACCGGCCCAGCCTATGACCGGCAATGTGTGGGCCATGCGAAAAAGGGGACGGAGGGGATTAAGTCGTTTTCGGCATAAGCGCATGGCCTGCCATTTACGACTTAATCCCCTCCGTCCCCTTTTCCTGTACGCCAGCCCGGGGGCTGGCGTTGTTATGGACGGCTGCGGGTGCGGCTTAGAAGCTGCGCGGGCCGCGCGGCTTGAAGCCGTCACGACGCGGCGGGCGGCTGTCGCGGTCACCGCCGCGGTCGCCACCATGGCCACCCGGACCACCCGGGCCACCACGACGCGGGCCACCCGGGCCGCCCGGGCCACGCTTGTCGAAGCGCGGCTTGAACGGACGCGGGGCCGGGTTGGTGTCTTCACCCGGAGCCAGCGCACGCATCTGCAGCTGCTGGCCGGACACCCACACCTTCTGCAGGTGCGACAGCACGTCCGGCGGCATCTGTGCCGGCAGGTCCAGCAGCGAGAAGTCGTCGTGGATGTCGATGCGGCCGATGAAGCGGCTTTCCAGGCCGGCTTCGTTGGCGATGGCGCCGACGATGTTGGCCGGCTTCACGCCATGCTGGTGGCCCACCGAAATACGGTAGGTCTCCATGCCCTGCTCCGGCGCACCACGCGGCGGAACCTCACGGCGCGGACGCTGCTCGAAACCACCTTCGGCGTCGTCGCGACGCGGGCCACGCTCGAAGCGCGGACCACGCTCGTTGCGGTCGAAGCGATCGCCACGCTCCGGGCGGTCGCCACGGTCGAAACGCTCGCGCGGGGCGCGCTCTTCACGCGGGGCACGCACCGGCGGCTGCAGCAGGAACGGGGTGTCACCCTGCAGCATCCTGGCCAGCGCGGCGGCGATCTCGATGGCCGGCACGTTCTGCTCGTTCTCGAAGCGCTCCAGCAGCTGGCGGTAGAAGTCCAGGCCACCGGCACCCAGGGTTTCGCTGATGCGCGAGGTGAACTTGTTGATGCGGGTGTCGTTGACCGCTTCCACGCTCGGCAGCTGCATCTCTTCGATCGGCTGGCGGGTGGCGCGCTCGATCTGGCGCAGCATGCCCTTCTCGCGCGGGGTCGCGAACAGGATCGCCTCGCCGCTGCGGCCGGCACGACCGGTACGGCCGATGCGGTGCACGTAGCTTTCGGTGTCGTACGGGATGTCGTAGTTCAGCACGTGGCTGATGCGCTCCACGTCCAGGCCGCGCGCAGCCACGTCGGTGGCAACCAGGATGTCCAGCTTGCCTTCCTTCAGCATGGCGATGGTGCGCTCACGCTGGGCCTGCTGCATGTCGCCGTTGATGGCGGCAGCGGCCAGGCCACGGGCCTGCAGCTTGCTGGCCAGTTCTTCGGTGCCGGCCTTGGTGCGCGCGAAGATGATCATCGCGTCGAACGGCTCGACTTCCAGGATGCGGGTCAGCGCATCCAGCTTGTGCATGCCGCTCACCCACCAGTAACGCTGGCGGATGTTGGCCGAGGTGGTGGTCTTGGCCGCAATGGTCACTTCCACCGGATCCTGCAGGTAGGTCTGCGCGATGCGGCGGATCTGCGGCGGCATGGTGGCCGAGAACAGGGCCACCTGGCGCTGCTCCGGCAGCTTCTTCAGCACCGCTTCGACGTCGTCGATGAAGCCCATGCGAAGCATTTCATCGGCTTCGTCCAGCACCAGGGTCTTCAGCTCGGACAGGTCCAGGGTGCTGCGGTCCAGGTGGTCGATCACGCGGCCGGGGGTACCGACCACGATGTGCACGCCACGGCGCAGCGCCGACAGCTGCTGCCCGTAAGGCTGGCCGCCGTACACCGGCAGCACGCGGAAGCCCGGGATCTTCGACGAGTAGGACTGGAACGCCTCGGCGACCTGGATGGCCAGTTCGCGAGTCGGCGCCAGGATCAGGGCCTGCGGCTTGATCTGCTGCAGGTCGATGTTGGACAGTACCGGCAGTGCGAACGCAGCGGTCTTGCCGGTACCGGTCTGGGCCTGGCCCAGCACGTCGCGGCCTTCCAGCATCGCCGGGATGGTGGCGGCCTGGATCGGCGACGGGGTTTCGTAGCCGATGGCGGTGACCGCCTGCATCACGGGCTCGGACAGGCCGAGCTGCGCGAACTGCAGCGGCGCTTGGGAATCTTGGGACATGGGGAACTCCGAAGGCACTGCCGTCTTCCTGGCAGTGCGATAAAAAAGGGATGGTCCGCGCTTTGGGCGCCCTTCTTATCGCGTGCCCTGGCGCTGCTCGGTCGGAGGAGATTTCACTCGCTCAGAGCGGGATGATACCGCATTGATCCTGAACGAGGTGTACAGCTTTCCGTGCGCGTGCCGTCGAGCCCGTGCTGGCGCACAATACGCGCCCGCTTCCCGGCCCGGCCGCTGGCCTGCGCCCTCTTCCCAGGAACCCGCTCCATGCAGATTCTCGA
This sequence comes from Stenotrophomonas sp. GD03958, assembly GCF_029839005.1. Lineage (NCBI taxonomy): Bacteria > Pseudomonadati > Pseudomonadota > Gammaproteobacteria > Lysobacterales > Lysobacteraceae > Stenotrophomonas > Stenotrophomonas sp. GD03958. The sequence continues at coordinate 88,269 of NZ_JAOBZT010000007.1, forward strand.
ATTCGACCTCGACGGTGACTACGTCGAACTCAAGCAGCTGCTCAAGCTGGCCGACCTGGTCACCAGCGGCGGCGAGGCCAAGATGGTCATCAGTGAAGGCCAGGTGCGGGTCGATGGCGAAATCGAGCTGCGCAAGGCGTGCAAGATCCGCGCGGGCCAGGTGGTCGAATTTTCCGGCAGCCAGATCCGGGTGCTGGCTGCCGGCTGATCTGAAGCCGTTCAGGCCACGCGCTGGGTCAGGTGCGAGGCGATCAGCTGCCTGAACGGTGCCACGCCCTGCGCCAGGCGCAGGCCAGCCGCACGCAGCAGGCGCGCCGGGCGACGGTCGTCGGTGTACAGGCTGGCGATCGCATTGGTGGCTTCGTACATCGGCCGCGACGCCAGCCGATGGCCCCGCTGGTAGCTGGTCAGCATGCCGGCGGCAGCAATGTCGGCACCGCGACGCTGCTGCGCGACGATGCCCTGCGCCAGCCGCTGTGCGCTGGCCAGGCCCAGGTTGAAGCCATGCGCGGTGACCGGATGCATGCCGACTGCGGCATCGCCGATCAGCGCAGAACGCTCGCCGACGAAACGGTGCGCGTACACACCCACCAGCGGGTACGCCTGCGGCGTCGCCACCGGCTGCATGCGGCCCAGGCGATGTTCAAAGCACGCACTGATGGCATCGCCGAAGGCCACCTCATCCATCGCCAGCAGTTCTTCGATCTGCCGCGGCGGCAGCGTGATCACCGCCGATGCCTGGCCCTCGTTGAGCGGCAGCAGCGCCATGGTGCGGCCGTAACCGAACCATTCCCAGGCCGTGTGGTGATGGTCGCGCTCGACCTGCATGCGGCACACCAGCATCGACTTGCCGAAGTCGCGCATCTGCGCACCGATGCCAAGCATGCGGCGGGTGGCGGAGAAGCGGCTGTCAGCCGCGACCAGCAGGCGGGCGTGCAGTTGGCTGCCGTCATCGAGTCTGACCACGTGGCCCTGCGCATCGGCCTGGACGCGCTGCACCTTGCGCCCGTCGAACAGGTCCAGACCATCCTGGTCCTGCACGGCATCCCATGCAGCGCGGCGGATCAGATGGTTGGGCACCAGCCAGCCCAGCGGCTGGCCGTCGACCTGGCTGCTGGCGAAGGTCAGCGCGAACGGCGAACCGCCGTTCATCACCTTGGCATCGCGCAGTTCAGCGACTTCGGCCTGCGGCAGGCGCTGCCACAGCCCCAGCTGCTCCATGCTCTGCCGGGAGGCATGGGTCAACGCGATCTCGCGGCCATCGAAGGCGGCCTCGGCCAGCGCCTGGCGCGGTTGCACTTCGACCAGCCCGACCTGCAGCCCGCTGCCGGCCAGCGCGCGCGCGAAGCACAGACCTGCCGGTCCGGCGCCGACCACCACCACGTCCATCCTGCGCATCCGCGCCTCCTGCCGTTGATCAAGTCCGCGCCAGCATAGCGCCGCGCGCCTGAGCGGCCTTGATCTGGATCAGGCCGACTTACAGAAGTGCGAACACCAGCGCCAGGATCGACAGCAGCGACACCAGCCACACCAGGCTACGCAGGTAGGGCACGCCGGCCGCGTACAGGGGCAGATAGACCACACGCGCCCAGAAGTAGGCCTGCGCAGCCAGCGCCGTGGTGCCGTTGCCGCGACCGGACACGACTACTGCAATGGCGGCAGCGGCGAAGAACGGGAAGGTGTCCAGGAAGTTGGCCTGGGCCCGCTGCAGGCGGCCGGCCAGCGGGCTGAGCGGCTTTGCATCGCCATCGCGTGCCGAGGCATTCCACTTCATCCCGCGCTCGCGGGTGACCACGGTGGAGGTGGCGAAGATGTACACGAAGCCGAGCACGATCGACCAGGCCAGCATTGTCAGTTCAGTTGCCATCGCTCATCTCCTCAGGGTGCCGACGCACGCAGGCTGTAACCGGCCAGGCGCCACACTTGGTCTTCGTCGAAACGGAACGAGACCAGCTCGCGCACCGGCTGCGCGCTGTTGGCGAAACGGGTCGGGAAGCTGACGTTGATGTACAGCCCTTCCGGCACCGCAGCACCGGCGCTGTACTTGACCCGGGTGATGGTGGGCTGGCCACGCCCGGCCAACGCACCCAGGCGCGCACGCTCGGTGGTCAGCTGGCTGACGAAGGCGGCCTTCGGCACTGCACGACGGGCGACGGCCGAAGCGCCATCCCACAGTTCGCCGGCGCGGTTGGCATCGACCAGCTGCGCCGCCTTCAACGCAGCCGCGCCCATTTCGGCGTCCTGCTTCTGCACCTGCGCCTGCTGCGCGGCGGTCAATGCCGGAGCGCCGGCGGTGGCCGGTTTCGCAGCCGCCGGCGATGCCGGGGCCGGGCGCGCGGGTGCCGGTGCCGGCGTGGCCGGCGCAGGTGCCTGCGCCAACGCAGTCAGGGGCAGCAGGGACAGCAGCAGGAGCGCGCGCTTCATGGACACCGCCGGTTCTCGAGGAAAGGACCGCAGTCTACGCCAGCGCGGTGAGCGGTTCGTCAGCGCGCGTGGGCGTTGCCTTCCACCGCCGCCGCATCGGCCTGCGCCGCAGACTTGCCTGCATCGTCGGCTGCCTGCTCGGCCATCGGCGGTTCCGGCGGTGCCGGGGGCAGCGTCGCCACATCGATCTCCGACAGCGGGCTTTCGTCCGGGCACACCGCGTCGGGAAAGCCGAAGCGCTGTTTCAACGCCTGGCCGCAGCTGTTGATCGACTCCATGTCGGCGCCTTCGCGCTTGCATTGCTGGTCGAAGGCGACCAGGAACGCGTCCTTGCGCTGCACGAAATCATCGCCGCAGGCACGCATCTGCTTGATCCGTTCCAGATCATCCTGCACCGCATTGGTCCCATCCAGGCCGTACTGGCGCAGCTCGTCCGGAGTCAGCAGGCGCAGGCTGCGGTTGGGCACGGTCATCATCAGATCGGCCACGCCCACCGCCACGCCATTGCGCTGCAGATAGTCCTTCACGTTGTCGTAGACCTCGTGCAGCTCGCGGTTGAGTTCCGCGCGCGAGGTGGCCTTGGAGCTGATCCGCATCATGCGGTGGATGCCGACCTTGCCCGACAGCAGGCGGTTGTCACCGGCAGCCAGCACGAACACGCAGGCGCTGTGGCAGATCGAGCCTTCGCGCACCCAGATGGTCCAGCCGGATTCACCGATGCTGTCACCGGCAACGATCGCCGATTCCACCTGGCCGCCGCTGGAATCCAGATCGAGGATGCGCTTGTGGATCTTCTGCTGGTCGGCGACCACCGCCAACCGCCACATCATCTCGGCGAAGCCCGGATTGATCTTGCCGGCGTAACGCACGCGCATCAGGCCGCGCTCGGCGCACGGCGCCAGCGCCTGAGTGATCTGCTCGCGCTGCAGGCCTTCCAGCTCGACACCGTCGCCGGCATCGCCAGCATATTCCGTGCTGCAGCTGACCCAGGCACGGCCATTCTCAAGCTGCGCCTGCGGCCACGGCCGATCCGCCTGGCTGCGCGGCGGCGCTGGCGGTGGCGGTGCATCGGCCGCATTGATCGACACCATGTTCTCGCCATCGCTGGCCGGTGCCCGCGCCGCTTTGTCGGCAGCAGTCACATTGCCCGGATTTTCCAGCTGGCTGCAGCCCGCCAGGGCCAGGCACAACAGGGGCAACCAGCGGCGTTTGGCGGACATCGGGCAACCAGTCTTCACGTGAGCAGGAGCCACAGTCTACCCGTCCGGGGCACCCGTTCAGCGCGTGGCACTGAACCCCTTCTGACCCTCTGGCTCCAACCTTTTCATTACAGCGTCTTGCACCACTCCATCCACGCATGGCGTGGATCTACCGTGTCGACCAAGGTCGACACCCAGAGCGGGATGCCGTTCCGGCAGGCCGCGGGAAACTGTCGAAGGCGGGGTGGGTCCGGTGGCAGGGGCG
>NZ_JAOBZT010000070.1:0-21188 GCF_029839005.1 Stenotrophomonas sp. GD03958
AGGATGGGTTTACGGCGTCCCCCGCAACCGGACCCACCCCCCGCCATCCCCCGGCTAGTCAGCTTTTGCCGTTGCCGTTGAAGTTGATTCGGCGGGTGCAGGGCCGCAGACCCTGCAGGCAAAACTCAGCTGCGCATGCCCACGCCGCGACGCAGCAGCCACAGCGCCAACGCCGTCAGCACCACCACGAAACCGATCATCAGGCCGTAGGCCACCGGCAGCGGTACATCGCTGCTGCCCAGCAGACCATAGCGGAACGCGTTGACCATGTAGAAGATCGGGTTGGCGTGCGTGGCCGCTTCGGCCCAGCCCGGCAGCAGCTTCACCGAATAGAACACGCCACCCAGGTAGGTCAGCGGGGTCAGGATGAAGGTCGGCACGATCGCCACGTCATCGAACTTCTTCGCATACACCGCGTTGATGAAGCCGGCCAGCGAGAAGATCGTCGCGCCCAGGATCACCGTGGTCAGCATCACCAGCGGGTGCGGGATGCGCACCGGGGTGAAGAACATCGCGATGATCAGCACGATCACGCCCACCATCAGGCCGCGCAGCACGGCGCCGGCCACGTAGCCCCACAGGATCACCCAGTTCGGCATCGGGCTGACCAGCAGTTCTTCCACGTGGCGGCCGAACTTGGCGCCAAAGAACGAGGAACTGATGTTGCCGTAGCTGTTCTGGATCACGCTCATCATCACCAGGCCCGGCACGATGAACTGCATGTAGGTGTAGCCGCCCATGTCACCCACGCGCGACCCGATCAGGTTGCCGAAGATCAGGAAGTACAGGGTCATGGTGATCGCCGGCGGCACCAGGGTCTGGCCCCAGATGCGCATGATGCGGGCGACTTCGCGGCGCACGATGGTCATCAGCGCGATGCGGTTGCGCTGGCCGTCGGTCAGCTCGGTGGTGCTCATGCAGGCTTCTCCAGGTTGCCGGTGAGGCGCACGAACAGCTCCTCCAGGCGGTTGCTCTTGGTACGCATCGAACGCACGCGGATACCGGCCTCGTTGAGCGTGGCGAACACGCGATTGAGGTCCATTGCGCGCGGCATGTCGATGTCCAGCGTGTGCGGGTCCGGCGCGGTCAGCGTCGCACCTTCGATCACCGGCAGCTGTGCCGGCAGGTCACCGTCGATGTCCAGCAGGAAGCCCTCCACGTCCAGCTTGGCCAGCAGGGTGCGCATCGGCCCCTGCTCGACGATCTGGCCATGGTTGATGATCGCCAGGTGGCGGCACAGGTACTCGGCTTCTTCCAGGTAGTGCGTGGTAAGGATGATCGTGGTGCCTGCGGCATTGATCTCCTTGAGCACGCGCCACATGTCGCGGCGGATCTCGATGTCCACGCCGGCGGTCGGCTCGTCCAGGATCAGCAGGCGCGGGCGGGTCATCATCGCGCGGGCGATCATCAGCCGGCGCTTCATGCCGCCGGACAGCGTGCGGCTCATTACCTGTGCCTTTTCCCACAGGTGCGCGCGCTTCAGTTCCTCTTCGGCGCGCTGCTCGGCTTCCTCGCGCGGTACGCCATAGAAGCCAGCGTAGTTCACCAGGATGTCGAAGGGCTTCTCGAACAGGTTGAAGTTGATTTCCTGGGGCACCAGCCCGATCAGGCGCATGGTGGCGCTGCGGTTGCGCACCAGGTCGCTGCCGAACACTTCCACCTGGCCCTCGCTGAGGTTGACCAGGGAGCTGATGATGCCGATCAGGGTCGACTTGCCGGCGCCATTGGGGCCGAGCAGGGCGAAGAAGTCGCCCGGGGCCACTTCCAGGGAAACCCCCTTCAGGGCCTGGGTGCCGTTGTCGTAGGTCTTGCGCAGGTCGCGCACGCGCAGGGCGGGCGCCGTATCGTTCTGGGATGCCAAGCTCGAAGCCTTCGCGCCCATGGGCTGGCGCTGGAGAGGGGCGGGGAGGGGCTATTATAGAAGACCCCGAGGGCTTGCCCCGGCTACACACTGTCCCGAAAAGTCGTGCCTGTTCAATTCCCCCTCAAGCTGGTCGGCTGCCGCATGCTGGCCCCGACCGTCGGCCACTACCAGTTCGTGCGTGACGATGGGCAGCCGCTGGATTTCCAGCCCGGCCAGTTCATCCAGGTCCATTTCAGCTACGCCGACGGCACCGAAACCAAGCGCAGCTACTCGCTGGCGACCATCCACGACCACGCGCTGGGCCCAGGCGAGGCGGTGGATATCGCCGTCAGTTTCGTGCCCGGTGGCGCCGCCACGGCCCTGTTCGAGGCACTGGAGCAGGGCGGCCAGATCAGTGCGTCCGGCCCCTATGGCCGGTTCTGCCTGAATCCCGGTGACCACAACGCCCGTTACCTGCTGATCGCCACCGGTACCGGCGTTACCCCGTACCGCTCGATGCTGCCGCTGCTGGAAAAGGCCATGGCCGAACGCGGTGTGCAGATCGTGCTGTTGCAGGGCGCGCGCAGCCCGGGCGAGTTGCTGTACAGCGAAGATTTTTACAGCTTCGCCGAAAAGCACCCGAACTTCCGTTATGTTCCGTGCCTGTCGCGTGAACTCCCGGCTGATCCGCACCCGGACGTACAGCACGGCTATGTGCAGCAGGCGCTGGCCGGCTTCACGCCGGACCCGGCCACCGACATCGCCTACCTGTGCGGCAACCCGGACATGGTCGATGCCTGTGCCGAGCTGCTGAAGGCCGCCGGCCTGGGCAACCCCCAGATCCGCCGCGAGAAGTACGTCAGCAGCAAGTAAGTCAGGGTAGTGCCGGCCGCTGGCCGGCAGCCCCACGAACCCTGGTAGTGCCGGCCGCTGGCCGGCAACTCCAAGAACCGGAGGCGGCGCCACGCCGCCCCCGGTGCCCTGCCTCAGTACGCGATCCAGGCATCGCGCCAGGCGAAACCGGTGCCCGGGCGATAGGCATCGGCGTTGATGTTGCACCACGCACCTTCCGGGAACGGTCGGCAGGCGTAGAGCTTGCCGTCGGTGCCCTTGACCACGGTTTCGCCCGGCGTGTAGCTGCCGATACCGGCCGGATACACGAAGTCGTAGTCGTCACCCGGCGGCGGATCGACCGGATCGACCGGGCCCGGCAGGCGGGTATCGATCTGGAACAGGTTGCCCGGCTTCAGGTAGACGCGGTTCTCGGTGGCCGAGGCGACCGGCGTGATCACGCCGTTCCTCATTACGCCCACACGCGCCTGCTGTGCACTGGCGTTGACCTTGCGGGCCAGCGCCAGCGGCCACTGGTTCGCAGCGGTCTGACCTGCGGCCAGGGTGATCTCCGGACGCTCCAGATCATTGCCCTGGGCGTTGAACACGCGCAGCGTCAGGGTGGTGCCTTCTTCCAACGCACCGCGGGCGGTGACCGGGCCGGCGTCCTGCCACTGCGGCGGCGGTTCAACGCCACCACCGCCTTCGAAGCGCACGTCCGCGCAGGTATAGAACGCTTCACCGGAATCCGAGCGCTGCCAGGTGTTGTAGATGATGTGCTGGCCGCTGCGCTTGGGCAGCGGGCAATCCAGCTTGTAGACGTCGCCGGAGACCGGCACGTTGCCCAGCGTGCAGAATTCCTGCAGGTCGGCCCAGCGCAGCGGGCTGCCCGGCTGCCAGCCGTCGCGGGTGACGTAGAACTTCCACTCGCGGGTAGCATGCGGAGCCGGTGCCTTGAACTCGAAGGTGTAGCGCCCGCGCGAATCGGCGCGGATCGGCGAGGTCGGCCAGTCACTGCGGTTCAGATCGAGGCCGCGGTACTTGCTGTTGCCGCCGCTGCACAACTCGCCATCTGGAACCACCGCTTGATGGTTGCCGTTGGCGTTGGCCTGGTTGACACCGGCCCAGTCGTAGAACGGCTGGGCGCCGCCGATGGCCTTGGCGGCGGCGCAGGCCGGGTTGGTCGGGTTTTCAGGATTTCCCTGGTAGCAGGAATAGACGCGGCTGGAGGGCTTGGACAGGGTGCCGTGGGCGAACGCGCTGCCTGAAGCGGCTACGCCGGCGATCACGGACAGCGCGAGGACGGCCCGCTGGGAAAGATGCATTGAGATTTCCTTTGGGTGGTGGAACCCCGCGAAGTCTCGGCATCCCGGTTGCCGGTATCCATCGGATTACTTTGAAAAACGCGTTGCGTTGTGTGGCGTGGGAGTGACTTCACACTCGCCTGCCAGCGCATCTCACACTTTGCAGGGAACGGTGCTCTGCCACCGTTCCTTGCACCCGGTCTCAGTACGCGATCCAGGCATCCCGCCAGGCAGCGCCGGTGCCAGGACGGTACGCCTCTGCATTGACGTTGCACCACGCGCCTTCAGGGAAGGGACGGCAGGCGTACAGCTTGCCGTCGGTGCCCTTCACCACGGTCTGGCCGGGCGTATAGCTGCCAAGACCGGCCGGGTACACATGGTCGAAATCACCGCCCGGCGACGGTGTACCCGGGTCCGGCACCTGGGTATCGAGCTGGAAGCGGTTGCCGTCCTTCAGGTACACGCGATTGTCGGTGGCCGACGCCGTCGGCGTGATCACGCCGTTGCTGAGCACACCCAGCCGCGCATGCTGTGCATCGGCATTGACCTTGCGTGCCAGCACCAGCGGCCACTGTGCCGGGGCTGTCTGGCCGCTGGCCAGAGTGGCCTCCACGCGCTCGACATCGTTGCCGTTGGCGTTGAACACGCGCAGCGCCAGCGTCGTGCCGACCGGCAGCTCACCGCGCGCAGTGACCGGGCCGGCATCCTGCCATTGCGGCGCTGGCGTGGTGCCGCCGCCCTGGAAGCGCACGTCCATGCAGGTGTAGAACGCTTCGGTCGAATCCGAGCGCTGCCAGGTGTTGTAGATCACGTGCTGGCCGCTGCGCTGCGGCAACGTGCACTGCAGCTTGTAGGTGCCATCGGCCGACAGCGGCGTATTGCCCAGCGTGCAGAATTCCTGCAGGTCGGCCCAGCGCAAGGGGCTGCCCGGCTGCCAGCCTTCGCGGGTGACGAAGAAGCGCCAGTCGCGCGTGGCATGCGGCGCGGTGGCCTTGAACACGAAGGTGAATCTGCCATTGGCATCAGGCTGGATCGGCGTGGTCTGCCAGTCGCTGCGGCCCACGTCCAGGCCGCGGAAGGTCGGGTTGTTGCCGCTGCACAGCTTGCCATCGGGCACCACCGCCTGGTGGTTGCCATTGGCGTTGGCCTGGTTGATGCCATTCCAGTCGTAGAACGCCTGCGAGCCGCCGATCGCCTTGGCGGCGGCACAGGCCGGGTTGGTCGGGTTCTCGGGATTGCCCTGGAAGCAGGCATAGACACGGCTGACCGGCGTGGTCATGGTGCCGTGGGCGGCTGCAGTGCCGGGCAGGCCGAGGCCTGCGGCGGCGAACGCGGTGGCCAGCAGCAACGGTGTGGATCGGAATGACATGGCGCATCCTTGTGGTCGTCGAAAGGGAACGGTGACCGCAGGCGTTGCGCTGCGCGGCGGACTTGCGGCGGCACCACCGCGAGTATCGAGTCGTGGTGCGGGCGGCGGAACCCTGGAAATGCCGATCCGTGACTGTGCATGTGAAGCCTTTCCCGCAGGCTTCACGCGGTGCTGAACGGATGCGCCAGCGGTCACGCGATCGGCGTGCCATCGATCACATGGAGGTGGCGCTACGTGGCGTTGATGCCGACCCGATCTGCCTGGCATGAGAAGCAGCCATGCGCTGCGTTGTGCAGCTGGACGAAGGCCACCGCTGGATCGGCGAAGATCGTGTCCAGCTGGGTGGCAACCTCGGAGCCGGCGCAGACCTGCGCACTGCGCATCAGCGCTGCGCGGTCGTAGGCACGCAACGAAATCATGCGGCGCTGCACATAAGGCGGCACTTCCCCGGCGGGCAGTACGCAACGGGTCACGCCGCGCTGCACGAAGATCGGGCCGGAGGCGCGATAGGGCGAGTGCAACGGCAGGTGCACATGGGACAGCAGGAGCAGTTCGCTGCCGCAGGGAGCATCGCTCAGGCTGATCCGGCAAGGGTGTCCTCCCGAATCGCCTGCCCAGCGGCGCTGGATTCCCAGTGCAGCCAGCGCGTTGTCACTCATCTCGAACAGGGGCAGGAAGGGGCGGTGGTCGATGCCACCGAGGTACCACGCGTGCATGGGCGTCTCCTGGGGCTGCGGCGGATTCTGCGCGTGCGCCGGCGGCCGTGCTCGCCGTTTTCAGACCCCGCATCGCCGTTGGGCCGGGGCACTGGCCCATGGGGGCTGCGGGCCGCCGCCGATGCCGCCCTGTGCCGGCCAAGGCCGAGGGGCAGGACCGTCTGGTCTGCGCGCCGTTGGCGGCGGATTCGTCATTGCCCATCGCCGTCGGCGCGCTGCCCGTGTAAGTTGGGTCACATCTTCCGCGGCAGCCCGTCGTGGTTGCCAGGAACGTCTTCCAGGGGAAACGAGCACGATGCAAAGACTCCACCTCGCGTTGGCCGCAGCGTTGGCCAGCCTGATGCTTGCCGGTTGCAGCCAGCCGCCGTCACCCGGCGCCGAGGGCGCCACTGACGCACCCGGCCGCCGCTTCGGCACGATCGATTTCCAGCCCTGCACGCTGTCCACGGTAGGTGCCAGCGCCAACGTGGAGGCGCAGTGCGCCACCCTGCAGGTGCCGGAGGACCGGGCCCAGCCTGACGGTCGCCGGATCGGCCTGCGTATCGCCTGGCTGGAATCGGGCAGCAGCGGCGCCAGCCAGCCGGATCCGGTGTTCTTCCTGGCCGGCGGCCCCGGCCAGGCGGCCAGCGAGGTGGCGGTCATCGTCGATACTGCACTGCGCCAGGTGCGCAAACAGCGCGACGTGTTCCTGATCGACCAGCGCGGCACCGGCGGTTCCAACCCGCTCAGCTGCCTGGGCGCGGACGGGAAGGAGCTGCCGATGGACGAGGATGCGGCGCCCTCCGAGGCCTTGCTGCGCGACTATGCCCAGCGATGCGCGGCTTCCCTGCAGGGACGTGCGGACGCACGTTTCTACACCACCACCGAAGCCATAGCAGACCTGGACGCAGTCCGCCAGGCCTTGGGCGTGGACCGGGTCAACCTGATCGGTGCGTCCTACGGCACCCGCGTGGCCCAGCGCTATGTGGGTACCTATCCACAGCACACCCGCAGCATCGTCATCGATGGCGTGGTGCCGAATGAGCTGGTGGTGGGCGGCGATTTCGCCAGGACATTCGAGGACGCGATCTCCCTGCAGTCGGCGCAGTGCCGCAAGGACGTTACCTGCAGCAAGCGCTTCCCGACCGATACCCGTGCGCAGCTGCGCAGCGTGGTCGAGACCCTGCGCCGTGCACCGGTTCCGGTCGAGTATCGCGACCCCGGCACCTACGGGACCCGGAAGGATGTGCTGACACCGGACAGCGTGGTGGGCCTGGCTTTTGCGTTTTCCTACGTACCCCAGTACGCCTCATTGCTGCCGCTGGTTCTTGATGAAGCCGCGCACGGCCGCTACGCGCCGCTCGCGTCGCTGGCACGCGGTGCGAACCGCAGCATGGATTTCCAGATCAACCGCGGGATGCATTGGTCGGTGATCTGCAGCGAAGATGCGCCGCGCTACCACGCGCCGGCCGAGGATCCCGAGCGGCTGTTTGGCAACGAGGTGGCCAGTGCGTTCTTCGCGGCCTGCCCGGTGTGGCCGCACCGTCCGGCGCCGGCAACCGATGCCGTGCCGCTGCGCAGCGACGTGCCGGCACTGCTGCTGTCCGGCGAGCTGGACCCGGTGACCCCGCCGCGCTACGCCGAACAGGTCCTCAAGGGCCTGCCCAATGGCCGCGCGCTGGTCGCCCGTGGGCAGGGCCATGGCACGTTGACCGCTGGCTGCATGCCGCGGCTGCTCGGCCAGTTCATCGACAAGACCGACGCCAAGGCACTGGATGCCGGCTGCCTGGACACGCTGAGCTACGTGCCGGCGTTCACCTCATTCAACGGATGGGAACCATGATCGTCGCCGACAACCTGCACAAGGCCTTCGATACCCGCACCGGCCGCATCCAGGCGGTCGCCAACGTCGGCTTCCGCGCCGGGGATGGCCGCATTACCGGCCTGCTGGGGCCCAATGGTGCCGGCAAGACCACCACCATGCGCATGCTGTACACGCTGATGACGCCCGATCAGGGCAGCATCACTGTCGACGGCATCGATGCGGCGCGCAATCCGGTGGAGGTGCGTCGCCACCTCGGCGTGCTGCCTGATGCGCGTGGCGTCTACAAGCGCCTGACTGCGCGCGAGAACATCGCCTACTTCGGCGAACTGCATGGCCTGTCGGCCGAGCGCATCCGCGAACGCATCGAGGTGCTCTCGCATGCGCTGGACATGAGTGACATCCTCGACCGCCAGACCGATGGCTTCTCGCAGGGCCAGCGCACCAAGACCGCGATTGCCCGCGCGCTGGTGCACGACCCTCGCAACGTCATTCTCGATGAGCCGACCAACGGCCTGGACGTGATGACCACGCGCGCGCTGCGCCGCTTCCTGCTGGGCCTGCGCGAAGAGGGTCGCTGCGTGATCCTGTCCAGCCACATCATGCAGGAGGTGGCCGCGCTGTGCGATCACATCGTGATCATCGCCAAGGGCACGGTGATGGCCGCCGGCAGCGCCGACGAACTGCGTGCGCAGGCCGGCGAATCCAACCTGGAAGATGCGTTCGTGAAACTGATCGGCAGTGAAGAGGGCCTGCACGCATGAGCATGATGTCGACCCTGATGACGGTGATGCGCAAGGAGCTGCGTGACCTGTCGCGTGACCGCCGCACGTTGCTTCTGACCCTGCTGTTCGGGCCACTGCTGTACCCGGTGCTGCTGCTGGGCATGGGCAAGCTGGCCGAGAGCCGGGTGCGCACCCAGATCGAACAACCGCTGCAGATTCCGACCATCGGTGCGGACAACGCGCCGAACCTGGTGCGCTTCCTCGCCGCGCAGGGGCTGAACACCGCACCGGCACCGAAGGACCTGGCCGAGGCCATCCGCACCCAGGACATCGATGTGGCGCTGCGCATCAGCGATGAGTTCGGCAAGGACTGGGCCGAGGGCAAGCCGGCGCTGGTGGAGGTGATCAAGGACAGCACACGTCGCGCGGCCGAAGTACCCAGTGCACGCCTGGAGGCGGCGCTGGCCACCTACAACGGCCAGGTCGGTGCCTTGCGCCTGATGGCACGCGGCATCGACGCACAGGTGGCACGCCCGCTGGACGTGGCGCGCCAGGACCTGGCCAGTGCCGAGGCCAAGCGTGGCATGATCCTGTCGATGCTGCTGCCGGTACTGCTGACGCTGACCTCGTTCATCGGTGGCGCCTACCTGGTGATGGACGCCACGGCCGGCGAGCGCGAGCGGCAGTCACTGGAACCCTTGCTGGCCACGCCGGGCTCGCGCAGTGCGATCGTCAGCGGCAAGATCGCCGCCGCCTGCGTGGTCGGTTTCGTGTCGCTGCTGCTGACCCTGGTCGCGTTCAAGGTGAGCGCGCAGATCGCGCCCGGCAACATCGGCCGCCAGTTCAACATGAATGTCGGCTCGATGCTGCAGATGCTGCTGGTGATGTTGCCGATGCTGCTGATCGGCACCTCGCTGCTTACCTTCCTGTCGGCTGCGGCCAAGAGCATGAAGGAAGCGCAGAGCCACATGACTTGGCTGATGCTGCTGCCGATGCTGCCTGGCTACGCCCTGGTGGCCTATCCGCTGAAGAGCGAGATGTGGCAGTACGCCGTGCCGTTCCTGTCGCAGAACCAGATGCTGCTGAAGGTGATCCGCCACGAGACCATCACCCCGACGGTCTGGGCGATCTACCTCGGTGCCAGCCTCGGCCTGGCCGCCGTACTGTGGTTCGCCGCCGTGCGCCGCTACCACAACGAGCGCCTGGCCATCTCTGGTTGACCCCAAAAAAGGGGACGGAGGGGATTAAGTCGTTTCTGCCCCTCCCGACCCCTCCTTGCGCGGGCGGCCTTGTCTTCGCATCGCCACCGGCCGCCCGAGCGTCTTCTCTACCATCCGCAGGAACGCAGCATCCCCCAACGGACGCTGTTTGGCGCTATGACTGCGGATTGCGGGCAGATCGGCGGACGCATTCACATCGCGCAGGAATCGCGCATACACCGCCGTCCTGTTGCGAGCGGTCGCGGCCAACGCTCTGAATGCGGGATGCGGGGTCAGCATGGGGTCATCGCGTCGTTGAAGGTTGCCGTGCACGCTGGACCACGGATGATCTTCAGCACTGACCGCAATGCCGGCACGAACGGGATTGCGTTCGATGTAGCGGTATACGCTGAGCAGGTAAGCGTCGCTGTCGATCATCGAGGAATGGAAGCGGCCCTGCCACAGGGGACCGGTGCGGCCGTGCCGCTGGTTGAAAGCCTGCACATAGTTGTTGCCCTGCATGCGCATTGCATCGGACAGCCCACGCTGCGTGGATGGCGTGGCCAGCAGGTGGATGTGGTTGTCCATCAGTACGCATGCAGTGCGACGCGGTGCTTGAGCAAAGCGCTGTGCAGCAGATGAAGGAACAGTTGCCGGTCGATGTCGTCGACAAAGATCGCACCCTTGTTCACACCGCGCTGGATCACGTGATAGGCCTGGCCGGCCAGCACCAGGCGCGCTTGTCGGGGCATGGGATTCCCAGGTCGAAGGGTGCCTCAGCCTGGCATCGGCACCGTGGCGTGGGGCATCAGGTAATGCCGCGCCGGCGTATCGGAGGAGTCAGAAGCGACTTAATCCCCTCCGTCCCCTTTTGCGTACCGCGCGGGCGTTACCCCCATCACGCGCTTGAACACGTTGATGAAGGAACTGGGCGTGTCGTAGCCCATCGACAGGGCGACGCTGATCACGGGTTCGCCTGCCAGCAGGCGTGGCAGTGACAGCAGCACGCGCAGGCGCTGCCGCCACTGGCTCAAGGTCATGCCAGTTTCGGCCTGCCAACGGCGGGCGAGACTGCGGCTGGACCGTCCGCTGGTGGCTGCCCACGCTTCGACGCTGCGAAGGTCGTCCGGCGACCGTGCCAGCGCCGCCGCGATCCGCCGCAACCGTCGATCCTGCGGTTGTGGCAGGGCAAGTGGCAAGGGAGTGCTGGCACGGATCTCATCGGCGATGACGCCGGCCAAGCGTGCCTGCGCAGCGTCCAGTGCCTGATGCGGCCAGCGCAGTGCCCGCGTCACCGCCGCCTGCAACAGCGCATCGGGTTGAAAAATACGGGGCAGCGGGGGCAGATCCAGGCCGGTATCGGCGCGGACGTACAGGCTCCAGCCATCGAATGCGTCTGCCCCTACCAGGGCGTGGGGCAGCAAGGGCGGTATCCAGGCAACATGCCCCGCCGGCAGCAGCCAGTGCAGGTCGCCGGCCTCGATCCGCAGCAGGCCGTGGTGGGCACCCAGCAACTGGCCGCGCACGTGCTGGTGGCGCGCGGTGCGCCGCCTTCCGGGCACGCGCAGCTGGCCGGCCAGCACGATGGGGCCGTCGTCGGCGTCCGCCAATGCCGGATCAATCAAGCCGGTCGGTGTCTGATCTGCCATATCCATTGGCAGTTATACGGCAGAAGCGCCGATCCGCGCGCGCCACACTGGCGCCCATTCCAACACGAGCCGCCCCGATGCAGCCCCAGGACATTCTTCCCGACCACCAGAACGAGGTACAGGTAAACGGGCTCACCGTGCGCAAGGGCAGCGTGGGCGCTTCCTCGCCAGCGTCCGTGACTGGCAGGACCCCGCCAGCGATGACGCCACCCGCGCCACCGCCGAAGCAGATCTGCGTGGGCTGCTGCCGGGCCTGCATGCGCTGGGCCTGTTCCAGGTGCTGGCCGCGCGCGATCCGGCACTGCAACGCCTGATTGACAGCCTCTCCTGAAGCGGACACGGCCCGGAGATGCCGGACCGTGTGGTCATTTTGGGGCGGAAACGACTTAATCCCCTCCGTCCCCTTTTCTGCGGTCAGCCGCCTGGCGCGAACACCAGGGTGCGGCGGGTGGTGACCGGCGCGCTGACCGGCTCGAAGCGCCAGCGCTTGACTGCGTTCAGGGCTTCGCGGTCGAAGGTGCGGCCGGAGGTTGCGCGCAGCACGCGGGCGTTGACCACCGAGCCGTCGGTACCGACCGTGATCTCCACCAGCACTTCGCCCGACGTTCCCGAACGCAGTGCCTCGGCCGGATAGCGCGGCGCCGGCGTACTGATCGGGCGCAGGGTGGGCGCGGCGGCAGCCGCGGCCTGGCGCGCCGCGCTGGCCTGCTGGGCCGCGGCCTGCTGCTGCTTCTGTTCGGCTTCGCGGCGTGCGGCGGCCTGGCGCTCGGCTTCCTGGCGTTCGTTGTCGCGGCGTGCGGCGTCCTGCTGGGCAGCGATCTGCTTGGCCGCGTCGGCTTCCTTGGCGCGTTGTTCGGCCAGGCGCTGCTGTTCGATCTGCTGCTTGCTGCGCTCCTCGGCGTCCTTCTTTGCCTTCTCCGCTTCGGTCTCGGTGCGCTTGGCCGCGTTTTCCACGCCCTTGGACAGACCGTCCTTCAGGCGCGGCAGGGCGGGCGCGGAGGCATCCACCTTCTCGATCAGTGCCACCAGGCGCTGTGCTTCGGTGTAGTCCTCGCGGCCCAGGTGCTGCTCGGCGGCGATCAGGGTGTAGGGCAGCAGGTCGGTCAGCGCGCTCTTCACCGAGGCGTCGTCCGGGGTCTTGTCGCGCAGGGCGAGGTAGTACTCGATGGCATTGTCGCCGGCCGGCGCGTACATGCGGTTCTCGCGCAGGGCCTGGCTGGCCGACTCACGCAGCTGCTCGGTGCCCATCGACTGCACCTTGGCGGCGACCACCGGTGCGGCCGGTGCAGCGGCGGTGGGCGCGGCGGCCGGAGCCGGTGCTGCGGATTCTTCCTTGCCCGAGCAGGCGGCCAGCGCCAGTGCCAAAGCAACCGGCAGCCACCGGCGCGCGGCGGTGATCGTTGAGACGTGCGACATCCTGCTCCCCTCTAGAAGACGACGTGACGTAAATCATTGATATGCATGGCCGGGACCCGTGGTCCAGGCGCGGCAGGGTGGCGTTTCCCGACGCCACCGCCGGCAACGGCGAGGATGCAATCTAGCATCCCGGCCACCGCCCCGCACAAGGGGTGGTGGCCGGGTGGGGCCGCAGTGATCATGTCGTGGCCGGCGGCGACCTCAGTGGTCGTGTGCCTTGTCGTGCGACTTGCTGTGGCCGTTGGACATCAGCTTGTCGGTCCAGGCGATGCCGATCGCCGACAGGATGAACACGCAGTGGATGATGGTCTGCCACAGCACACCTTCCTGGGTCATGGTCGTGCAGGTATCGACGCCAGCGTTGTAGAAACTGGTCGACGCCGAAGACACTGCCGCTGCCCATTGTTCCGGTTTGCACAGCGGCAGTCCCTTCAACGCGCTGGTGGCGATGAAGGTCTTCAGCAGGTGGATCGAGGAGATACCGATGATCGCCATCGCCAGCTTCACCTTCAGCACGCTGGCGTTGACGTGGCTCAGCCATTCCGGCTGGTCCGGGTGGCCTTCCAGGCGCAGGCGCGAGACGAAGGTCTCATAGCCGCCGACGATCACCATCACCAGCAGGTTGGAGATCATCACCACGTCGATCAGGCCCAGCACGATCAGCATGATCTGCTGTTCGCCCATCGACACCGAGTGGGACAGCAGGTGCCACAGTTCCTTGCCGAACAGGAACACGTAGACGCACTGGGCAAGGATCAGGCCCAGGTACAGCGGCAGCTGCAGCCAGCGCGAGGCGAAGATCAGCGAGGACAACGGGGACAAGGGACGAGGACTGTGGCTCATGCAGGACAGTGCGTTTCGGGGGAGCCGCGAGGTTACCGGCCCGCCATGACGGTGCCAACCCAACTCACGCACTAGACTTCAGGTTCCTTTCTGCACCCCGAGCCGCCGCCATGATCGACCTGTATTACTGGCCCACCCCGAACGGCCACAAAGTGACCCTGCTGCTGGAAGAAGCCGGCCTGGAGTACCGCATCCACCCGGTCAACATCGGCTCGGGTGACCAGTTCAAGCCAGAGTTCCTGGCCATCTCGCCGAACAACAAGATGCCGGCCATCGTCGACCATGCCCCGGCCGATGGCGGTGCTCCCCAGAGTGTGTTCGAGTCCGGCGCGATCCTGCTGTACCTGGCCGAGAAGACCGGCCGCTTCCTGCCCAGCGACGCGCGTGGCCGCGTGACCACGCTGGAATGGCTGTTCTGGCAGATGGCGGGCCTGGGCCCGATGAGTGGCCAGATGGGCCACTTCAACGTGTACGCGCCGGAGAAGATTCCCTATGCCATCGAGCGCTACGACAACGAGGTGCGCCGCCTGCACGGGGTGATGGACAAGCGCCTGGCCCAGCACGCCTTCCTGGCCGGCGATGAGTACACCATCGCCGACATGGCCAGCTACCCGTGGATCGGCGCCTATGACACGCTGCCGGTGGACTTCGCCGCGTTCCCGAACCTCAAGCGCTGGCATGAAGCGATTGCCGCACGCCCGGCCACCCAGCGCGCCTATGCCCTGCGCCAGCAGGTGAACCCCAACGCCGGCAAGCCGCTCAGCGACGAAGAGCGCAAGCACCTGTTCGGCCAGCGTTGAACTAGGACGGCGTCATTCACGCGTGACGTGGACCTACGGGTGGTGGGTGCCGACCGTTGGTCGGCACTCGTCCGCACTGCTATGGGCAGAAGGTCATGCTGCCTTCCCGCACGGGCTTGGTTAGGATGGGGGGACGACCGTCCCGCGCCCCGCGTGGAGGCGGACCTGCCGTTTGCCGGGATCCTCCATGCGCCACCTGTTCGCTTCGCTCGCCCTCATGCTTGCCACCACAACCGCTGCCCACGCTGAAAAGCTGACCCTGGAAGCCATCACCGGTCCGCTGCCGCTGTCCGGCCCGACCTTGATGAAGCCCAAGGTGGCACCGGACGGATCGCAGGTCAGCTTCCTGCGCGGCAAGGACAGCGACCGAAACCAGCTGGACCTGTGGACCTACGACATCGGTAGCGGCCAGACCCGGCTGCTGGTTGATTCCAAGGTGGTGCTGCCCGGCACCGAGACCCTCAGCGACGAGGAAAAGGCACGCCGCGAGCGCCAGCGCATCGCCGCGATGACCGGCATCGTTGATTACCAGTGGTCGCCGGACGCGCAGCGCCTGCTGTTCCCGCTGGGCGGCGAACTCTACCTGTACGACCTCAAGCAGCAGGGCCAGGCGGCCGTGCGCCAGCTGACCCACGGTGAAGGTTTCGCCACCGACGCCAAGCTGTCGCCCAAGGGCGGTTTCGTCAGCTTCATCCGCGGCCGCAACCTGTGGGTGATCGACCTGGCCAATGGCAAGCAGCTGCAGCTGACCCACGACGGCAGCACCACCATCGGCAACGGCGTGGCCGAGTTCGTCGCCGATGAGGAGATGGATCGCCACACCGGCTACTGGTGGGCGCCGGATGATTCGGCCATTGCCTTTGCCCGCATCGATGAATCGCCGGTGCCGGTACAGAAGCGCTACGAGGTCTATGCCGACCGCACCGACCTGATCGAGCAGCGTTACCCGGCCGCCGGCGACGCCAACGTGCGCGTGCAGCTGGGCGTGATCGCACCGGCCGCCGATGCGCAGCCGCGCTGGGTCGACCTCGGCAGGGAACAGGATATCTACCTGGCCCGCGTCGATTGGCGCGATCCGCAGCACCTGAGTTTCCAGCGCCAGTCGCGTGACCAGAAGCAGCTGGACCTGGTGGAAGTGGCGCTCGACTCCAACCGCCAGCGCGTGCTCGCCCACGAGACCAGCCCGACCTGGGTGCCGCTGCATAACAGCCTGCGCTTCCTGGAAGACGGCAGCGTGCTGTGGTCGTCCGAGCGTACCGGCTTCCAGCACCTGTACCGCATCGACAGCAAGGGCAAGACCACCGCGCTGACCCACGGCAACTGGCCGGTGGACGAACTGCTGGCGGTTGATGAGAAGGCCGGCAAGGCCTACTTCCGCGCCGGCATCGAAACCTCGCGCGAAAGCCAGATCTACGCGGTATCGCTGCAGGGCGGCGAGCCGCAGCGCCTGTCCAAGGCACCGGGCATGCACAGCGCCACGTTCGCCCGCAATGCCAGCGTCTATGTCGACAGCTGGTCCAACAGCACCACGCCGCCGCAGATCGAGCTGTTCCGCGCCAATGGCGAGAAGATCGCTACGCTGGTGGAGAACGACCTGGCCGATCCCAGGCACCCGTATGCGCGCTACCGCGACGCGCAGCGCCCGGTCGAGTTCGGCACGCTGACCGCCGCCGATGGCAAGACCCCACTGAACTACAGTCTGATCAAGCCGGCCGGGTTTGATCCGTCCAAGCGCTACCCGGTGGCGGTGTATGTCTATGGCGGCCCGGCCAGCCAGACCGTCACCGACAGCTGGCCCGGCCGCGGTGATCACCTGTTCAACCAGTACTTGGCCCAGCAGGGCTACGTGGTGTTCTCGCTGGACAACCGTGGCACCCCGCGCCGTGGCCGCGACTTCGGTGGTGCGCTGTATGGCAAGCAGGGCACGGTGGAAGTGACCGACCAGCTGCGCGGCGTGGCCTGGCTCAAGCAGCAGCCGTGGGTGGACCCGGCGCGCATTGGCGTGCAGGGCTGGTCCAACGGCGGTTACATGACCCTGATGCTGCTGGCCAAGGCCTCGAACCAGTACGCCTGCGGCGTGGCCGGTGCGCCGGTGACCGACTGGGGCCTGTACGACAGCCACTACACCGAACGCTACATGGATCTGCCGGCACGCAATGAAGCCGGTTATCGCGAAGCGCGCGTGCTGACCCATATCGACGGCCTGCGCTCGCCGCTGCTGCTGATCCACGGCATGGCCGACGACAACGTGCTGTTCACCAACTCGACCAGCCTGATGAGCGCGCTGCAGAAGCGTGCACAGCCGTTCGAGCTGATGACGTACCCGGGTGCCAAGCATGGCCTGTCGGGCGCCGATGCGCTGCATCGCTACCGCGTGGCCGAAGCCTTCCTGGGACGCTGCCTGAAACCCTGATCCGCAACCGGGAAGGAGCCCGCCGATGACCCTGCCACCGCCGATTCCCGCCCATCGCCAGACGTCCACCGGATGGTGGCGCCGCCACTGGCGCTGGGCGATGCCGCTGACGGTGGTGCTGGTGCTGGGCGGCGCCGGTGGCGTGGTGACCTGGAGCCTGTTGCGCTGGAGTGAGGCGGCACGCGAAAGTCCACCGATGCGCGAAGCGTTGCGCCGCGCGGGCTGCAGCATCGAACTGGTGGAAGCCTTCGGCGAGCCGCTGCATATCGAATCGATGCCGCTGGGCAGCATGCAGACCGCCATCAACGGCCAGCGCGACGTTGGCCTGACCGTTGCGTTGGAAGGGCCGCAGGCACGCGGGCGGTTGTTCGTGCAGGGCATCCGTCGTGACGATGTCTGGGACTACCCGGTGATGTACGTGCTGGCCGAAGACAAGCAGACCTTCGACCTGACGGCGCTGGATGACGACGAGGCTGCGGAGGAGTGCGAGCTGCGGGAATGCCGGGAGCGGGGTGGATGTGGGGTGGGGTTGGCGTTGTGACTGAACGACCGGCGGGGCCGAGGCTGTCGTGATCCGCCACAGTTGAATTCACTCTTGCCGGCCGGGACTCGGCTCCGCTCGGCATGTCTGGTGCGGGACTGATTGATTCCGACACTACGCGACGCTGATGAGACGGATCTCTATTGGTGCAGCCTTCAATCTTCACTGCTTCGATAGCTTGGATTGATAGTGAGGACGACGTCCCGGATTGCTGGCACAGGCTCCCTCCAATGATTGAGCCGTTGCAGCGCAGATCTGGCTGCAACGACTCACTTCATCCTGGAAGGAGCGTGTAATGCGAACGTATGCAATCAGGCGCGTGGTAGCACTGGCAGCGCTTGCGCTGCTTTCGATCACACCCGGCATGGCTGCCGAACCCTTCGTGGAGGTGCTCCCGGACGCACCATTGACAGGAGCAGAACAGCAGCTGCGCCGAGCTGGCGATGATGTGGACTGGGTGCGCCGGGTTCGCGTGAATGAGGTCGCCCTGGCTGCTGATGAGATCACTGTCGATCTCCACGACATGGTTCTTCACCTTGTCCGCGATCCTTCCGAGCCCCTGTTCGAGAGCGTCCAGAGTGTGATCTACCGGCCTGCGTGTGACGAAGGTGCACAACGGGAAGTGCGCTCTATCCCAGGTATGCAGTGGGTGGGCAGGGTGAAGACCGTTTCGCTGGATGTTGAAGGGAAGCCTGGGCCGCCCCCGTACGTGCGAATCTGGTCGGACGCTTCAGGAGCACATGCGAGATTCAGCCAAGGGTTCTGGCGTTACGCGCTGGACGGCGATCGACTGGTAAAGCGTGATGTGCGCCGCGCTCTGCGGGACGAGCGTGACGATGTGAGGGACCGGCGACCAGACCGGCCCGCTCCAGACCTTCCCCCAGGAATTGCCGCCGCAGGGAGCGCTGAAGGTCGCGATGTGATCCGGGTGGCGTACGGCTTTGCGGCCGGTGCCTTGGCAGATGGGCTGGATCCGGCAATCGAGCAGGTCAGGGCTGCGGTGATCGAGGCCAATGCCGGCTTTGCAGCAAGTGGTATTGAACTGGAACTGCAGACGGCGGCCAACGCACTTCCGGGGTACCGCGAAACCACGCTTGATCAGACTCTCGATGACATCGCAAAGGGCAGGCAAGGGCCCCTCTGGCTGCTGCACGTTGCGCGGGAAGGCGAGCGAGCCGACGTAATGGTGATGATCATCGATACACATTCGGGGGCTCCTGCATGCGGATTGGCCCAGCAGGTCCTGGCGACCCGGGAAACAGCCTTTCTTGCCGTCGAGCGCAGATGTCTGGACCACCACACCCTTGCGCATGAGATGGGCCATCTGCTGGGAGCAGATCATGATCCCGAGAACGCGGCACTTGATCCTCCAAGATTCGCATACGGGCATGGCTATCAATTCAACGCGGAAGACGCGCTTGGCTGGCGTACCGTCATGGCCTTGGAGTGCGGCGACCGGACCTGCCCGCGGGTGAACATCTGGTCATCTCCGCTCATCCAGCATGAGGGCGTGCCAACGGGCTCCGCTGATCTTCACGACAATGCAAGGGTCCTGCGCGAAACGAAGGGCATCGTAGCCAGCTTCTATCCGGATCCGCCATCGCATGATCCCGATGTCCTCGATGCGGCCGCCATGACCTCCAGCCGATTGTCGCCATCGCCGTGAGCGCGTAGGGTGCGGGCAACCCTTTGCTGGAGTGTCCCATGAAGCCGATTGCGCTCGCCGTTGCCCTGGCCCTGACTGCTGCACCGCTGCTGTCCGCACCACCGGCGCTGGCGGCACCCACCGCCAAGGCCGCCACCCCGGCCAGCCCCGCCTGGGTCGCCCGCAGCAATGCACTGGCGCAGATCCTGCTTGATGCGCAGGGCCCGTTCCAGCCGGAGGAAACCGGCTTCTTCGGCGTTCCCGGCTACGACGACAAGGTGGCCGATCTTGGCCCGGACAACAGCAAGCGCTATCGCGCGGCGATGGCCAAGGCCCGCGACGAACTGAAGGCAAAGCTGGCCGCCGAAAAGGATCCCAATGTCCGCCAGGACCTGGAGATCATGATCCATGCCGCCAGCCAGAACATCGAAGGCAGCGAGCTCAACGAGAAGTACCTGCTGCCGTGGAGCGATGCGCCGCAGACCGTGTTCAGCGGCCTCAACCTGCTGCTGTCCGACCAGGTGCCGGCCGAGCGCCGGGCCAAGGCGGTCGACCGCCTCAAGGCCTATGCCGGCCTGCAGCCGGGCGGCACCGCCTTCACCACGCTGGCGCGCCAGCGCTACGAGGAACGGCTGAAGGACAGCAGCCTGCTGCAGCCGACGAAGATCGAAGTGCAGCAGTCGCTGGACAACGTCGAGACCTACATCACCGGTATCGAGTCGCTGCTGAAGAAGTACCAGATTGCCGGCGCCGATGAAGCGATGAAGGCCCTGGCCGGGCAGATGAAGGACTACGCCAGCTGGACGCGCACGAGCGTACTGCCGAAGGCACGTGCCGATGAACGCCTGCCGGCGCCGCTGTACGCCTACCAGCTCAAGCAGGTCGGCATCGACATCGACCCGAAGCTGCTGATGCAGCGCGCGCAGCTGGAATTCATGGAAACCCGCTCGGCGATGCAGCAGCTGGCGCCGCTGGTGGCGAAGGACAAGGGCCTGAAGGTGGCCGACCCGAGCGACCCGGTGGCGGTGATCCGCGCACTGAAGGCCGACAAGATTGCCGACGACCAACTGGAAGGCCACTACCGCAAGGTGATCGACGCGATCGATCCGCTGATCCGCGAGCACGCCATCGTTGACGTACCCAAGCGCGCGATGCAGATGCGCCTGGGTTCGGCCGCCGAGAGCGCAGCCAGCCCGGCCCCGCATTTCCTGCCGGCACCACTGGTCAACAACACCGGGCAGCAGGGCACCTTCGTGCTGCCGCTGGGCAACCCGGCTGCGGGCCCGGGTGCGCAGTACGACGATTTCAACTTCGGTGCGGCGGCGTGGACGCTGAGCGCGCATGAAGGCCGCCCCGGCCACGAACTGCAGTTCACCGCGATGGTCGAGCGTGGCGTGTCGCTGGCGCGCACCATGTTCGCGTTCAATTCGGTGAACGTGGAAGGCTGGGCGCTGTACGCCGAAGCGGAAATGGTGCCCTACGAGCCGCTGGACGGGCAGATGATCGCCCTGCAGTTCCGCCTGCTGCGTGCGGCCCGCGCCATGCTTGACCCGATGCTCAACCTGGGCCTGACCGACCGTGCCAACGGCGAACGCGTGCTGATCGAACAGGTTGGCCTGTCCAAGGCGATGGCCACCCAGGAACTGGACCGCTATACCGTGCGCATGCCCGGCCAGGCGGGCAGCTACTTCTACGGCTACACCCGCATCCTGGAACTGCGCATGCAGACCGAGCTGGCGCTGGGCGCGAAGTTCGACCGCCTGGCGTTCAACAACTTCCTGCTCGACCAGGGCCTGCTGCCGCCGGACCAGCTGGCCGACGCAGTGAACAAGGTATTCGTGCCGAAGTACAAGCGCTGAGCATCACCGGTAGTGCCGGCCGCTGGCCGGCAATCATTGGTGGTAGATGCCGACCTTGGTCGGCGCTGTGGGTTTCGTGCCAACCAAGGTTGGCACCTACCAGAGCGATGGGTCGGTTGTTGCAGGGGTAGTGCCGGCCGCTGGCCGGCAATCATTGGTGGTAGATGCCGACCTTGGTCGGCGCTGTGGGTTTCGTGCCAACCAAGGTTGGCACCCACCAGAGCGATGCGCCGG
>NZ_JAOBZT010000071.1:0-20708 GCF_029839005.1 Stenotrophomonas sp. GD03958
GGTACTCGGCGCTCTGCATTTCGATCAGGCGCGAGGCGGTACGCTCGAAGGCGCCCTGCAGGCGCTGGCCGGTGTACAGCTCGATCGGCGAGGTGCTGGCGGTGCAGACCAGGTTGACGTGGCGGTCGTACAGCTCGTCGATCAGGTTGACGAAGCGGCGCGCGGCATCCTCATTCAGGCGGTCGAAGGCGGGAATGCCGCCCAGCAGCACCGTGTTGAACTCGTGCGCGATCTCGATGTAGTCCGAGGGCCCGCGCGGGCCTTCGCACAGCGCGGCGAAATCGAACCAGGCGATGCTCTTGCCACGGCCGCGCACCGGAATCTTGCGGCCCTCGATCTCGATGTTGCCGGGCTTGGCCGGCTGGCCGCCGCTCAGCTCGTTCCAGCGCGTGGCCAACCATTGATCGCTGTCGGCCGCCAGCGGTGCGCGGTATACCGGCGAGCGGGTCAGCGCGCGCATGCGGTAATCCTCGGTACCTTCGGCGTACAGCTCGACGCAGAAGCGCTGCAGCAGGGCAATGGCCGGCAGGAAGCTCTCGCGCTGCAGGCCGTTGAGGTACAGGTTCTCCACTGCGGTGTTGGAGGTGGTGACCAGGGTCACGCCCTCGGCGAACAGGCGCTCCAGCAGCCGCGCCAGCAGCATCGCATCGCCGATGTCGGTGACGAAGAACTCGTCCAGCACCAGCACGCGCAGGTTGCTGCGCCATTCCTGGGCGATCTTCGCCAGCGGGTCGCTCTGGCCCTGGTGCTCGCGCAGGCGCTCGTGGACGCTGCGCATGAAGCGGTGGAAGTGGGTGCGGTACTTCTGCTTGATCGGCAGCCCGTCGTAGAACAGGTCGACCAGGAAGGTCTTGCCGCGGCCGACACCGCCCCAGAAGTACAGGCCCTTGACCGGCTCGGGCTTCTTCCAGAACGAGGACAGGCGGTCCAGCCAGCCATCCTCGGCACTGTCCAGCAGGCCCAGGTGGATGCGGTCCAGCTCGGCCAGCGCCGCATGCTGGGCCGGGTCGTTCTGCCAGTCGCCACGGGCAACCCCTTCCGCATACCGCTGCGACGGGGTCAGCTCGGTTGCACTCATGCCGCCGCGCCCAACCAATGCTTCACGCCGTGGGTCAGCGCGCCACGCAGGTCGATCAGCTTGCGGTGGAAGAAGTGGCTGGTCTCGGGCATGCGCACCAGCTCATGCGGGAAGTCCAGCGTGTCCAGCCACTGGTAGACGGCCTGCGGGTCGACGATCTCGTCCTGCTCGCCCTGGATCACCAGCCAGCGGGCCGGCGGTGCGATACCGTCGAAATCCCAGCGACCGGCCGGTGGCGCGATCGAGATCAGCGCCTCCGGCTGCAGCGCGGCAGCCGCCTTCAGCGACACGAACGAACCGAAGCTGAAACCGGCCAGCCACAGCCGGTCGCGCGGGCGCTGGCTGCGCACCCAGGCGGCGACCGCCTTCAGGTCATCCTGCTCGCCCACGCCGCCGTCGAAGGTACCAGCCGAAGCGCCGACGCTGCGGAAGTTGAAGCGCACCGTGGCGATGCCCAGCTCGCGCAGGGTGGTGGCGGTCATGGTGACCACCTTGTTGTGCAGGGTGCCACCCTCGGTGGACAGCGGATGGCAGACGATGGCCACGATCGGCTGCACCGGTACATCGGCCTTGGGCAGGTCGACGACCACTTCCAGCGGGCCGGCCGGGCCGTCCAGTTCGAGGCAGGCGGTTTCGCCGGGGGCGACGGGGAACGAAGGCTTGTGCATGGCACCATGATACCGTCCCCCGCCCCTGACCTGTGCCCGCCCCATGCTCTACCTGTCCTTGGCCGTGATCTGCAGCGTGCTGGTTTCGGTGTTGTTGAAGGTGGCCGGACGCCGCCAGCTGGATGTTTCGCAGATGGTCACCTGGAACTATCTGGTGGCGGCAACGCTCACCGCCGTGGTACTGCAGCCGCCTCTGGACGCACTGCGCGCGCCGCATGCGCCGTGGCTGTCATTGCTGGCGCTGGCGGTGGTGCTGCCGTCGATCTTCCTGGTGCTGGGCCGCGCGGTAGCAGTGGCCGGCATCGTCCGCAGTGACGTGGCGCAGCGCCTGTCGCTGCTGCTGTCGCTGGCGGCGGCGTTCCTGTTCTTCGGCCAGACTGCCAGCACGTGGAAACTGGCAGGGCTCAGCCTGGGCCTGCTGGCGATGGTGGCGATCACCCTGCGCCCGCGCGGCCCGGCGGTGGCCGCCTCGCCCGCCGGCTGGGGCTGGCTGCTGGGCGTGTGGGGCGGGTTCGCAGTGGTGGACGTGCTGCTCAAGCAGGTGGCGCTGTCCGGCACGCCGTCGATGGCGGCGGTGCTGGCCAGCTTCAGCGTGGCCTTCGTGCTGATGCTGGTGTTGCAGCTGTGGCGGCACGCCAGTGGCCGCAGCCGGCTGGCCTGGCGCAACCTCGGCGCGGGTGCACTGCTGGGCCTGCTCAATGGCGGCAACATCCTTTTCTATGTGCAGGCGCACCAGGCGATGCCAGAGAGTCCGGCCACCGTGTTCGCCGGCATGAACATCGGCGTGGTGGTCTTGGGCGCGCTGGTGGGTGTGTTCGCCTTCGGCGAGGCCACCACGAAGTGGAACCGCGCCGGGCTGGCGCTGGCGGTGCTGGCGATCGGACTGATCGCCTGGGGGTGAGCGTTGGTTGCGGCGGGCCATTTCCGCGCCCGCGGTGGGATGTCACTTTTCTTTTCGCGCGAAAAGAAAAGTAACCAAAAGAAACGCGCCGCCAGCCGCGAGCCGGTGCTGTGCACCGGTACCCTGCGCTTCTCGGTGAACCAGGGGACGGCGCCGAACTCGCTGCGCTCAGACATCGGCGCCTCTTCGCCCCTGATTCACTTGCGATGCTCGGCTCGCTTGAAGGCGGACTGGTAGATCAAAAGCAAAGGCGGCATCCATGCCGATCAAGGTGCCTACCAGTGCAGATCCCCGGCGAACCTTATCTATCGAATCCCAGCAGCAGCGGGTCGTGGTCGGAGCTGCGCCACGGGCCCTGCACGTTGCGGCCCTGGTAGCCGCTGGCGTCCTGCTCGTCGGCATTGCTGTGCCATTCGGCGGCACCGCGCAGGCGCTTGGCCATGCCCGGGCTCAGCAGTGCATGGTCGAGGCGGCCGGTATAGCCGTTGTAGACGTAGCTGTAGGGATGCTCGACCTTGGCGACCTTGAATGCGTCCTGCCAGCCCAGGTCACGCAGGGTGCGGATCGGGTCTTCCATCGCGTAGGCATTGAAATCGCCCAGCAGCACCGCGTCCCTGGCACCGGTACCGGTCGGATCCGTCTGCAGCCAGGCATGCAGCCGCTGCGCCGAGGTCACGCGGGTCGCGTTCCAGCAGCCCTGGTTGTCGTTGCGGTCGGCGTCGGCACCGGCGGCGTCGCGGCAGCCCTTCGACTTGAAGTGGTTGGCAACCACCACGAACGGCGCGCCCTGCTTGCCCTGGAAGGCCTGCGCCAGCGGCACGCGGCTGTGTTCGACGAACGGACCACCGGTCAGCGTGGCCGGCTTGCCCAGCGGCTGCAGGCGCGTGCTTCGGTAGATGATCCCGACCCGGATCGGGTTGTCGCCGGGGCCGGTGCCGGCGTCGACGAAGCGCCAGTCGCCCTGCGCGCCGCGGTCGCGGTTGAGCGCATCGACCAGTTCGGCAATGGCCGAGTGCGGACCGTAGCCGTCGTTCTCCAGTTCCATCAGCGCAGCGACATCGGCGCCCAAGGCGTTGACCGTGGTGACCAGCTTGGCGAGCTGCGCCTTGTGCTCGTCCAGCGTGCGCGCGCCGCGCAGGGTCGGGAAGCCACCGCCCTGGCCGTCACCATTGAAGAAGTTCTCCAGGTTGAAGGCCGCCACATGCAGGCTGCCCGGCACGGTCGGCACCGCCGGGCGCTTCAGCTCCGGCAGCTTCAGCGCTCCCTCGACCTGCAGGCGCGGATGGCCCTGCGCATCCACGCGCACGATGCCCTCCACGTTGCGCAGCTGCATGCCGGTGCGCAGCACCGGGTTGCCCGGCAGGTAGGGCACGCTGGCGGGGTCGCGGGCGTCACTGCCATCTTCCAGTACCAGCCGGCGACGCTGGTTGTCGGCCATCACCTGCTCGTAGCCGGCGGTGCCCGGCGCAGCCACTTCGGTCGGCTGCCAGAGGCGGCCGTCGAAGGCCACGGTGAGCTGGCCGAAGCGCTCCAGGCCATCGGTACCGGCCAGGGTCAGCGGTGCGGCGATGCGCACGCGCTGGCCATCCAGCGCGCGCCAGTCGGCCGGTGCGGCGGTCAGCACCACGGTGGCGCTGCTGCGCGCGACAGCGGGCGTCGTAGCTGATGCGGCCTGCGGCTGGGCCTGGGCAAAGGCGCTGGCCGGCAGCAGCAGGGACAGGGCAAGGGCAAGGGAACGGCGGCGCATCGACGGGCGATTCCAGTGAAGAGGGCGCACAGACTAACCCTGAAATGCGGAGATCCGCCTGCGCGGCGGGGGCACAGGGGCAATCAGGCCTCGGTGGGCAAAGCTTAGTAGGTGGTAGAGCCGAGCCCACGCTCGGCTGCGCCTGGCCACACCGTGCGCAGAGCAGCCGAGCGTGGGCTCGGCTCTACAGGAAGCGGCGCGTTGCGGCGGCTATTTCAGGTTGCCCAGCATCCAGTCCACGGTGGCGTGGATCTGTTCTTCCGTCAGGGCCGGGTTGCCACCCTTGGGCGGCATGATGCCGCCATCCGGGCCGGTATAGCCCTCGATGGCGTGCTTGTAGAGGGTGTCCTTGCCCTGCGCGATGCGCTTGTCCCAATGCGAGTGGTCCAGCGTCGGTGCCATGCCCACGCCGGTGGTATGGCAGGCGGTGCACAGGTTGTCGAAGATCACCTTGCCATCCTTGGTGCCGCCGTAAGCCACCTGCGAAGCAGCCTTGGCCAGCGCGGCGGCCTTGGCCGCAGCCTGCGCGGCGGCGCCGGTGCTGCCGGCATAGACCGCGCCGGTGGGCGAAATGCGCTGTTCGGTGCGCTTGGCCGCGGTCGGCGATACTTCGGGTGGAATCCGGGTGTGGATGTAGGCGGCAAGGAGGATGAGGCCGAGGGTGATGGTCGCCAGCAGCGCGATCACCATGGAGAAGCGTTTCAGGAACTCCAGATCGTAATTCCGCACTCTTCGTTACCCCTGGCTGATAGTCGTTGGACCACGGCTGAGCGACTGCGTGATGGGCCGAGTATAGAACGCGCTATGCGTGCGACAACAGGCGTCATGCTGGTGCGGCGCAGCATGCGGCCGTGGCCGCATGCGGGTAGCGCCGGGCCGTGCCCGGCGAGCGCGAAGCGCGGCAACAACGGTCGAGGATGGCAACAGCCGCCGGGCATGGCCCGGCGCTACCGAATTGCCGGGGCACCGATCGCGCGCAGGCAGAGGCTGCAGATTGCGTTCACCAGTGCATCTTCGTCGCGGTGTGCTTCGCGGCTTGGCGCGGTCGGGCCGACCATCGCCTCGGTGAAGGCGCCGACCAGGCACGCAGCGGCCACATGCGCGTCCTGCGCAGGCAGCTCACCGGCCGCCACGCCCTCCTCCACCAGCCGCAGGAACACGTCGCCGAAGGCGCGACGACCGCGCATGCGCTCGGCTTCCACGTCCGGGTCGACCGGTTCGACGATGAAGGCGTGCGCCAGCCCCGGCCCAGCCAGGGCACGGCGGACGAAGGCGGTGATCGCCAGCCGCAGGCGCTCGCTGGCCGCCTCCGGGCCACTGGCGATGCGCTCCATGATCGCCACCTCGTGGGCCACCGCGGCGTTGAGCACCTCCACGAACAACTCGGCCTTGGACGGGAAGTGCCGGTAGATCAGGCCGGTGGACACCCCCGCCTGGGTCGCCACGGCGGTCACCGGGGCATTGCGCCAGCCGCCAGTGGCGACCAGTTCACGGGTGGCCAGCAGGATCCGTTCACGGGCCCCGGCCAGGCGTTCTTCCATCAGTGCAGAGCGTTTGTAGGCCATGTTTTGATTCTGGTTTCAATTTTTGAATTTGTATTCACTTCTTCTCCGAACCCCGCTACGCTGGGGTCCAATCGCCCGTGCGGGCAGCGGTCCTGCAGACCGCCGCCCGCTCCCCCGCCGGGTGCGTCCATTTCCTGCCATCCCGTCGTGGAGCCACCACAATGCACGTGCCATCCCTGAACTTCGACCTTGGCGAAGAGATCGACCTGCTGCGCCAGAGCGTGGCCCATTTTGCCGCCGCCGAGGTCGCACCGCTGGCCGCCGAGGCCGATGCCAGCAACCAGTTCCCGCTGGCCCTGTGGCCGAAGCTGGGCGAACAGGGCCTGCTCGGCCTCACCGTGGAAGAAGCATACGGCGGCACCGGCATGGGTTACCTGGCCCACGTGGTGGCGATGGAAGAAATCTCGCGTGCCTCCGGCGGCATCGGCCTGTCCTATGGCGCGCACTCCAACCTGTGCGTGAACCAGCTGCGCAAGAACGGCAACGAGGAACAGAAGCAGCGCTTCCTGCCCGGCCTGTGCGATGGCAGCCTGGTCGGTGCGCTGGCGATGAGCGAGCCGGGGGCCGGTTCGGACGTGGTGTCGATGAAGCTGCGCGCCGACAAGCGCGGCGACCGCTACGTGCTCAACGGCAACAAGATGTGGATCACCAACGGCCCGGATGCTGACGTGCTGGTGGTCTATGCCAAGACCGACATGGAGGCCGGCGCCAAGGGCATCACCGCGTTCCTGGTCGAGAAGGGCATGAAGGGCTTTTCCACCGCGCAGAAGCTGGACAAGCTGGGCATGCGTTCTTCGCCCACCTGCGAGCTGGTGTTCCAGGACTGCGAGATTCCCGAAGAGAACGTGCTGGGCCAGGTTGGCGGTGGCGTGCGCGTGCTGATGTCCGGCCTGGACTACGAGCGCGTGGTGCTGTCCGGTGGCCCGCTGGGCCTGATGGCCGCGGCCATGGACGTGGTGATGCCGTACGTGCACGAGCGCCACCAGTTCGGCGAGCCGATCGGCAGCTTCCAGCTGATCCAGGCCAAGATCGCCGACATGTACGTGGGCCTGGGTGCCTGCCGTGCGTATGTCTATGCCGTGGCGCGCGCCTGCGACCAGGGCCGCACCACCCGCCAGGACGCCGCCGGTGCCATCCTGTACGCCGCCGAGAAGGCCACCTGGCTGACCGGCCAGGCGATCCAGATCCTCGGCGGCAACGGCTACATCAACGAATACCCGACCGGCCGCTTGTGGCGCGACGCCAAGCTGTATGAAATCGGCGCCGGCACTTCGGAGATCCGCCGCATGCTGATCGGCCGCGAACTGTTCCAGCGCACCCTGTAAGGCCAACGCGATGACCGTCCTGAACAGCCAGCTGCAACCGGGCAGCGAAACGTTTGAAAGCAACCGCGCGGCGATGCAGGCCGTGGTCGACGACCTGCATGCCACCCTCGCGCGCACCGCGCTGGGTGGCAGCGAAGCCGCACGCGCCAAGCACACCGCGCGCGGCAAGCTGCTGGTGCGTGACCGCATCGACGCCCTGCTCGACCCCGGCAGCGCCTTCCTGGAAATCGCGCCGCTGGCCGCTCACGGCATGTACGAAGACGCCGTGCCGGCCGCTGGCGTAGTGGCCGGCATCGGCCGCGTGAGCGGCGTGGAATGCGTGATCGTGGCCAACGATGCCACGGTCAAGGGCGGCACCTACTACCCGATGACGGTGAAGAAGCACCTGCGCGCGCAGGAGATCGCCGAGCAGAACCACCTGCCGTGCATCTACCTGGTCGATTCCGGCGGCGCCTTCCTGCCGCTGCAGGACGAGGTGTTCCCCGACCGCGATCATTTCGGCCGCATCTTCTACAACCAGGCCAACCTGTCGGCGCAGGGCATTCCGCAGATCGCCTGCGTGATGGGCAGCTGCACCGCCGGTGGCGCCTACGTGCCGGCGATGAGCGACGAGACGGTGATCGTGCGCGAGCAGGGCACGATCTTCCTCGGCGGCCCGCCGCTGGTGAAGGCCGCCACCGGTGAAGTGGTGACGGCCGAGGAACTGGGCGGTGCCGACGTACACACCCGCATCTCCGGCGTCGCCGACCACATGGCCGACAACGACCTGCAGGCATTGGCGCGGGTGCGCGCGATCATCGCGCAGCTGAACTGGCGCAAGCCGGAACCGGCGATGGCGGTGCAGGCCAGCGAAGAACCGCTGCTGCCGGCACACGAACTGTACGGGGTGATCCCGGCCGATACGCGCAAGCCCTACGACGTGCGCGAAGTGATCGCGCGGCTGGTCGATGGCTCACGCTTTGACGAATTCAAGCCGCGCTACGGCGCAACGCTGGTCACCGGCTTCGCCCATCTGAACGGCTACCCGATCGGCATCATCGCCAACAACGGCATCCTGTTCTCCGAATCGGCACTGAAGGGCGCGCACTTCATCGAGCTGTGCACCCAGCGCAACATCCCGCTGGTGTTCCTGCAGAACATCACCGGCTTCATGGTCGGCCGCAAGTACGAACAGGGTGGCATCGCCAAGGACGGTGCCAAGCTGGTGATGGCGGTGGCCTGCGCCAAGGTACCCAAGTTCACCGTGGTGATCGGCGGCTCGTTCGGTGCCGGCAACTACGGCATGTGTGGCCGCGCATACTCGCCGAACTTCCTGTGGATGTGGCCCAACGCACGCATCGGCGTGATGGGCGGCGAACAGGCCGCCAGCGTGCTGGCCACGGTCAAGCGCGATGGCATCGAAGCCAAGGGCGGCCAGTGGCCGGCTGCGGAGGAAGACGCGTTCAAGGCGCCGATCCGCGACCAGTTCGAGCAGCAGGGCCACCCGTACTACGCCAGCGCGCGCCTGTGGGACGACGGCGTGATCGATCCGGCCGACACCCGCCGGGTGCTGGCGCTGGCGCTGTCGGCCAGCCTCAACGCCGCTCCGCAGCAGA
Organism: Stenotrophomonas sp. GD03958; assembly: GCF_029839005.1. Lineage (NCBI taxonomy): Bacteria > Pseudomonadati > Pseudomonadota > Gammaproteobacteria > Lysobacterales > Lysobacteraceae > Stenotrophomonas > Stenotrophomonas sp. GD03958. The sequence goes on from NZ_JAOBZT010000071.1 coordinate 8,880, forward strand.
CGCGCTTCGGCGTGTTCCGCATGTGACCCGTGCCATGACCGAGCACGCTCCTATGAAGCCCGTTGCCATGTTCACCAAAGTCCTGATCGCCAACCGCGGCGAAATCGCCTGCCGCGTCATCGCCACCTGCCGCTGCCTCGGCATCGCCACCGTGGCGGTATATTCCGATGCCGACCGCAACGCGCGCCACGTGCGCCTGGCCGACGAAGCCATCCACATCGGTCCGGCCGCTGCACGTGAAAGTTACCTGCGCGGCGATGCCCTGCTCGACGCCGCACGCCTGACCGGCGCGCAGGCGATCCACCCCGGTTACGGCTTCCTGTCCGAGAATGCCGACTTCGCCGATGCCTGCGCCGCCGCCGGCATCACCTTCATCGGGCCGCCGGCCAGCGCCATCCGCGCGATGGGCGACAAGAGCGCGGCCAAGGCATTGATGGCGAAAGCCGGCGTGCCGCTGACTCCGGGCTACCACGGCGACCAGCAGGAACCGTCCTTCCTGCGCGAACAGGCCGACGCCATCGGTTACCCGGTGCTGATCAAGGCCAGCGCCGGTGGCGGTGGCAAGGGCATGCGCAAGGTCGAGCGCAGCGAGGACTTCGTCGATGCGCTGGCCAGCTGCCAGCGCGAGGCGGCCTCGGCGTTCGGCAATGACCACGTGCTGGTCGAGAAGTACGTCGAGCGCCCGCGCCATATCGAGATCCAGGTGTTCGGCGACAGCCACGGTGACGCGGTGTACCTGTTCGAGCGCGACTGCTCGGTGCAGCGCCGCCACCAGAAGGTGCTGGAAGAAGCGCCGGCCCCGGGCATGAGCGCGGAACGTCGTGCTGCGATGGGCAAGGCGGCGGTCGATGCCGCGCGCGCGGTGGGCTATGAAGGTGCGGGCACGGTGGAGTTCATCGCCGGCCCGGACGGCGATTTCTACTTCATGGAAATGAACACCCGCCTGCAGGTCGAGCACCCGGTCACCGAGTACATCACCGGCACCGACCTGGTGGAGTGGCAGCTGCGCGTGGCCTCGGGCCAGCCGCTGCCGTTGCGCCAGGACCAGCTGGCCATCCATGGCCATGCGATCGAGGCGCGCCTGTACGCCGAGGATGCCGACCGTGGCTTCCTGCCGTCCACCGGCATCCTGCGCCGCCTGCGCCTGCCGGCACCGTCGACTCATGTGCGCGTGGATACCGGTGTCGAGGAAGGCGACAGCATCACGCCGTACTACGATCCCATGATTGCCAAGCTGATCGTCTGGGACGTGGACCGCGACGCCGCGCTGCGCCGCATGAGCCAGGCACTGGCCGACTGCCAGGTGGTGGGCGTGACCACCAATGCCGGTTTCCTGCGCCGCCTGGTGAACACCGATTCGTTTACCCACGCCAAGCTGGATACCGCGCTGATCGAGCGCGAGCAGGCGGCATTGAGCCGGGTGGGTGACAGCGATGATGCGCTGTGGCTGCTGGCGGCGGTGGCCGCCGTGGCCACTACTGCAGGTGCAGCCAGCGATGCGCGCGATCCGCATTCGCCGTGGCAGTCACAGGACGGCTGGCGCCTTGGCGCGCCCGCGCCGCGCGTGCTGCCGCTGCAGCAGGGCGAACGCCGGCACACGCTGAAGGTGTGGGCGCAGGCCGATGGCTGGCGTGTGCAGTGCGATGACGCGGCACCCGTGCAGGTGGTCGGCACAGCCGATATGCGCGGGCTGGTGGTGCAGCTGGGCGGGCGCCGCTGGGCACTGCAGCTGCTGCGTGACGGAGACCAGCTGTACCTGTTCGGTGCTGACGGCCAGCACCGTTTCACCCTGCATGATCCGGTGGGCGAATCGGACCACGCCGTGGCCGATGCCGGCAGCCTGCTGGCACCGATGCCGGGCAAGATCGTCGCCACGCTGGTCACCGCCGGTACCGAGGTCAAGCGCGGCACGCCGCTGGTGGTGCTGGAAGCGATGAAGATGGAGCACACCCTGCAGGCGCCGGCCGACGGGACGGTGAAGGGCTACCGCGCCAAGGCCGGCGACCAGGTCGGCGACGGCGCGGTACTGGTGGACTTCGAGGCGGCGTGAACGCTGGGGTGGCGACCGCTCAGCGGTCGTCGCCCGCTACCACCCGCCCGGCGGGATCGAATTCGGCCGTGTCCAGCGTGGCACTGCGCCAGCCCAGGCCACAGATGGCCATCGCGCTCTGGCCGATGCCATCGAAGCCGAAGGCACGATCAACATCGGCATCGTTGATGGCCGCCGTCACGAACGCCGCCAGCCCGCGCTCGGTCGCACACAGGTACAGCAGCTGCGAAATGTGACCGACATCCAGCGTCACCGCACGATGCGCCTTGGCGTGGTTGCGGTACTTCCAGAAGCAGCGGTCATAGCGCGGCGCCAGCACCAGCAGCGCCGGCGCATCGGCGAACCACGCCTGCCCGGACAGCATCCGCCGCGCCAGCGCCGGCAGTGCCTGCGGCGGTGGCGAGGGCAGCGGCAGCACGGCGTGCTGCACCGGGTGGTAGTGGTACAGGCCCGGTGCCAGTCCTTCCACGTTCTGCACCAGCAGGAAGCCTTCGGTGGGATGCAGGCCGCCACCGGAAGGCACGTTCTTCTTCAGGAACTCGGTATCGCGCTCGACCTTCTGCACCGCGTGGGCCATCAGCGTGCGCTGCAGCACCTGGGCCAGCAACGGCAGCGGCAGCGCGCGCTGGGTATCGAAATTGCGGCAGGTGCTGCGGCGCGCCAGCAGTGTGTCGAACGGCGCCTCTTCGCTGCGCGGCAGCGGCTGGTAATCGCCCTGCATCGGCTGCACCACCGGCGGTGGCGGCCCGAGGCGCTGGCGCAGGCCGGCAGCAGTGTCCAACCCTTGCCGACGCATGTCCTCCACGCTGTCCACGGCCTGCCAGCGCGCATGACGATGGGCCAGCGCCGCCAGCGGCCACCACTGGCTGCGCCGCAAAGCCTCGTCGCGCAGCTGGTGCCCCACCTCGCTCGGTGGGTCGGTCAACAGCAGGCCCTGCTCGACCAGGCGGGCCAGCATGGCCGGGCAGGCATCGGCGGGCGGTTCGCACCAGCGGTGCGCACTGAGCTCGCCGAGCAGCTGGCGCTCCTCGGCGTCCACCGGCAGTGGCTGGTCCAGATGCGCGGCCAGGGCCACCCAGCTGATCTGGCTGTCCATCTCGGCGTGGCCGGCCAGCATCGCGCGCAGGTCGAGGGTGATCGCCTCGCGGGGCTCGAACATCAGGCTGGCGCAGCGGCGCAGGCGCATGGGATTCCTTCCTTCTGCCGCACAACCGGCATAGCAGCAACGACCGCAGCGCGGCCAACTTTAGCGACGTAGGCAGCGCGGCCCTCAATGGCAGGCTGTCGCGGCCGATACGAGGACTTCAGCCTACGGACGATCCCCATGAGCACCTATCCCCGCCTTTCCGCCGCAGACGCCAGCACCCTGCTGGACCACCTGATCGGCAACGATGACTTCCGCAGCCACTTCACCACCTCGCCGGCCAAGGCTCTGGCCTCGATCGGGCTGGACGGTGCGGTCGGCGAAAGCGACTGCATGAAGATCGGCACCCTGGCTTCGGTCGAGGAGCTGAGCCAGGTGCGTGACAGCCTGCAGGCCCACCTGTCCGGGTCGGTGGCGGCGATGACCGTGGTGTTCTGCTTCGAAGCGGGCAAGGTCGGCGAGCGCATCGACGGCTGACCCGTCATCAGGGCGCGCCGGCCGCGGCCGGCGATGCCCACGTGGACACGTCGTGCACATTCAGTGGTTGCCAGACCTGCATGGCGGTGACCTCGGCAATGGCCTGGCCGCGATGCTGGGACAGCCAGGCCTGCTCGCGGCGTACGGCAGCTTCATTGCCCTGTGCGCGCAGCGCGAGCAGCAGCACGACGTGTGCCTGCACCGGCTCGCTGCCATCGAGCATTGGCTCGATCAGGGCGCGGGCAGCTTCGGGCCGCTGCATCTGCAGTTCATCCACGGCGCTGACAATGCGCAGCCAGCGATCGGCGACCGGACTGCGCAGGCTGCGCAGCAGCGGCCGCTGCTCGTCCAGCCAGCGCCTGGCCAGCTCGAACTGGCCCTGTCGCTGGGCCAGATGGACCAGAGCCAGCCATTGCAGGCCGCGGGCATGCAGCATGGGATCATCGCGCTGCTCCAGCAACGGATGCAGCAACGCAGCGATGGCCTGCAACTCGGCGCGGTCCGCGCTCGGGCACAGAGCTGCCACGCTGGCGTGCTGCAGCCGCTGCTGCACCTGGAAGTCGACCAGCGCCGGCGCCGACGCGTCGTCGCGTACCGCCTGCTGCATGGCCGCGCAATCGCGCTGCGTGGCCGCCAGCAGCAGCTGCGCACGCAGCTTCATGCGCTGCTGCAGGGCATCGTTGGCACGGATCTGCGGCAGCAGTTGGGCGGCCTTGGCGTACTTGCCCTGCGCGACCAGTACGTCCACGCCGGTCTCATCGGCATCATCACGACCGCGCAGGACCTGTGCCTGGGCCAGTGTCTCGGCCGCAAGCTGCGGTTGGTTGGCGGCGATCTGTATCCGCACCAGGTGGATCAGCGGATACAGGCGCAGCGGATCCTGCGGCACCGCAGCCGCACGCGCGTAGGGTTCGGCCTCGCTGAACTGGTTGGCCTGCAGCAGGTACCAGGACGTGTTGGACAGCCCGGCGAACGAATCCGGATAGACCTTGGCCAGCGTGCGCCAGTGCTCCAGCGCCCAGCCACCAGGCTCCAGTTCGGCCATCCAGGCCTTCAGGTACAGGCGCTCGCGTGGCGGCAACCGATCCTGCAGGTCCAGCGCGTGCTGCATGGCTTCGCGTGCGCGCCGCCCTTCATCGACGCGCGCATGCAGTTTGGCCACGCCCATGTAGGCCAGGGCGAAACCGGGATCAATATCGATTGCAGCCTGATAGAGGTTGCGCGCCTCCTCGAAGCGACGCTGGCCCAGTGCATTCTCGGCCAGCGCGAACGCTCGCAGTGCGCGAAGGTCCTGGGTCGATGCCCGCGGCAGCGGCAACGACTGTTCCAGGCTCGCCACCGATTCGCCCAGTCCGCGACGCAGGCGCCCGACCACGTCGTCCACCGCGAATACCATCTGGTCGGATCGATCCGTGGTGGCGGTGAACGTCTGGATCACCTGGCCGGTGCCGGGTGCGGCGACATCAATGGCCAGCTCGTAGCCACCGATCTTCTGCCGCACCGTCGGCAGCAGCACGGCGCGCGCGCCCTCCCGCACCGCCACGTTGGCCGCGGTATCGCGGCTGAGCCGGGTATCGCCCGAGAGCCGCGCCATTTCCAGGCTTTCGCGGATCTTGCCCTCCGACAGCACGTTCACGTAGCGCGACTGCTCCAGCGCGATCCGGATCGCGTGCCGCATCGAGTCGTCGAAAATCGGGTCGCCGGTGAGGTTGTCGACATCGCCAAGCACCACCCAGTCCCGCTCGGCGAACGCGATCGCCGGTTCCGACCGCAGCAGCAACCAGCCGCCCAGCACGGCCACCGTCAGCACCAGGCCCTCGGCGGCCAGCACCAGCGGCTGCCGCCACAGCGGCAGGTCACGGCGTGCCTTGGCAGTGGCGCGTGGCATGCGCAACGGCGCTGAACCGATCTCACCCACTTCGATCACTTCCTGCACCACCGGCATTCCCTTGAAGCGCCAACGGCCGTGCGACTTCCACAGCAGGCGCGCACCCCGTTCCCCCAGCGCGCCGGTGGCGCGACGGGTCAGCGATTCGGCCACCGCCGACAACAGGATCTGGCCAGGGCGGGCCAGCGTCATCAGGCGCGCTGCCATCGGCTTGGCCAGGCCTTCCACTTCCATCGACTTGGCGCCGGCACGGACCGCCTCGGCACTGTTCTCCCAGGTCAGCACGTCACCCACATGCAGGCCTGCACGCGCGCGCAGTTCGATCGCCCGCTGCTGGCCCAGCGCGTGCAGTTCGCGCTGGTAGTCCAGGGCGAAGCCCAAAGCATCGATGGCCCGCTCGAACAGCATGAACAGGCCGTCGGAGCGATCGATCAGCTGGCCGTTCCAGCGCTGCTGCAGGACCAGCACCAGGCGGTCGTGTTCCTGGAACAGGCTGGCGGCCGCCACATCGCCGATCCGCTCGACCAGTTGCAGCGAATCACACAGATCGGTGAACAGCAGGGCGCGTAGCTGTGGGCTATGCGGGGCTGACGTTCCGTTGTCGCCGTTCATCGCCTGCCTCTCCCTATTGGCCGTCCGGATCATCCGCCCAGCGCAGGCAGTTGCCGCCATCGCGCTTGGCCTGGTACAGCGCACGATCCGCGCGCGCGTACCACTCGCTCCAGCCTGCCTCCGGCGCCAGCAGGCACGCACCGATGCTGACCAGGCTGACATGCGGCGTACCGGGGCTGCGTTCGAGCAGGCCATGCACCGCGCTGAGGATGAACTCGGCCGCGTGCTGCACGATCTCGTGGTTGCCGCGGCGCAGGATGAGGCAGAACTCATCACCGCCAAGGCGGCAGGCCAGGTCATGCTCGCCGGCCATCGAGCGCAGGATGTTGCCCATGCTCTGCAGCACGCGGTCGCCGGCCTGGTGGCCGTGGCGGTCGTTGATCTGCTTGAAGCGGTCACAATCGATCAGCAGCAACGCCTGCGGCAGCCCCTCGGCACGCTCGCGGCACTCCTGCAGGTACAACGTGAGGCCACGGCGGTTGTGCAGCCCGGTCAGTTCATCGGTGCGCACCAGCTCGCGGGTATGGGTCAGCTGATGAGTGGTGATGTACAGGTTGTCCAGCGCGGTTTCCAGATCGTGGTTGCGGCGCCGCAGCTGGCTGATCAGGGCCTGTTCGTTGGTCAGCACGCGCATGATCGTGCGACGCAGGAAGTACGCCACCAGCCCGGGATCGGATTCGACCAAGCGGTGGAAATCGGCCGGCCCCAGCTCCAGGACATCGCAATCGACCAGCGCGCGCGCGCTGGCGCTGCGCAGGTGGTCGCCAACCAGCAGGCCCAGTTCGCCGAAGAACTCATACTGCCCGAGTGTCTTGATCACCAGGTCCTCGCCGAAGTCCAGTTCGATCTGGCCGTCGAGGATCACATACATGCGCTCGCCGCGGTGGCCCCGCTGGAACAGCCACTGTCCGGCATGAAGCTTGCGTGGGCGGGCGAATCTGGCAAACAATGCCACCTCGGCATCCGACAACAGCGCATGCACGATCTCGGCCATCGCCACCCGGGCGATACCTGTCGTCATATCACTGTTCTCGGCCGCACCCCTGCCGGTCATTCCCTGCACCCGCCGCCAGCGTCCCCTGGTGAGCCGCGGAGCATAGCACCGCTTTAAAGTGTGCGCCCTATCTCATTTTGAGCCTCAGGGCGCTCTTGTGTGATGTGAAGATCGGTGGTGGCCCGTTCTGGTCACCCATGTCCGGGCAAAACCCCTGCTGGATCAATCCGATGCCGGGTTTCACAGGATTTCGGCCAAGTTGCGGCCAAGGGGGTGCGCCTGATTGACGCTGCCTGCCGGCCGCCGCGCCTTTGCACCGATACAACAACGCCGGCAGGTCCCCCGACCGGCCGGCGTTGCCTGGCCCTTCCCTGGCCACCCTGATCAGATTTCGAGGCTTCGGTAGAGCCGGCCGCTGGCCGGCTTCCCTGTGGTGCCCGAAGGATCACGTGGTTGCCGGCCAGCGGCCGGCACTACCGCATCACGCCGCGCGTTCGCTGCGCCCGCCATGGAACTGCTCTTCCTCGGTGGAGCCGGTCAGCGCGGTGGTCGACGACTGCCCCTGCTGGATCGCCTGGGTCACCGCATCAAAGTAGCCGGTACCGACTTCACGCTGGTGCTTGACCGCCGTGAAACCGCGCTCGGCCGCTTCGAACTCGGCTTCCTGCAGCTCCACGAAGGCGCTCATCTGGCGGCGTGCATAGCCGTGGGCCAGGTTGAACATGCCGTAGTTCAGCGCGTGGAAACCGGCCAGGGTGATGAACTGGAACTTGTAGCCGTAGCTACCCAGTTCGCGCTGGAACTTGGCAATGGTGGCGTCGTCCAGGTTCTTCTTCCAGTTGAAGCTGGGCGAGCAGTTGTAGGCCAGCAGCTTGCCCGGGAACTTCGCGTGGATCGCCTCGGCGAACTTGCGGGCGAACTCCAGGTCCGGCTTGCCGGTCTCGCACCACACCAGATCGGCATAGGGCGCGTAGGCCAGGCCGCGGCTGATCGCCTGGTCCAGGCCATTGCGGGTCTTGTAGAAGCCTTCCACGGTGCGCTCGCCGGTGGTGAACGGCTTGTCGTTGCCGTCGATGTCGCTGGTCAACAGATCAGCCGCTTCGGCATCGGTGCGCGCCACCAGCAGGGTCGGCACGCCCAGCACGTCGGCAGCCAGGCGCGCGGCGTTGAGCTTCTCGATGGCCTCGCGGGTCGGCACCAGCACCTTGCCGCCCATGTGCCCGCACTTCTTCACCGAGGCCAGCTGGTCTTCGAAGTGCACGCCGGCCGCACCGGCCTCGATCATCGCCTTCATCAGTTCGAAGGCGTTGAGCACGCCGCCAAAACCGGCCTCGGCATCGGCCACGATCGGCTGCAGGAAGTCGATGTCGTCCTTGCCTTCGGCATGATGCAGCTGATCGGCACGCAGCAGGGTGTTGTTGATGCGCTTGACCACCGCCGGCACCGAATCGGCCGGGTACAGCGACTGGTCCGGATACATCTGCCCAGCCAGGTTGGCGTCGGCCGCCACCTGCCAACCGGACAGGTAGATCGCCTTCAGGCCCGCCTTGACCTGCTGCATGGCCTGGTTGCCGGTCAATGCACCCAGCGCGTTGACGAACTCGCGCTCATGCAGCGACGCCCACAGCTTCTCCGCACCCAGGCGGGCCAGCGAGTGCTCGATGTGGACGGTGCCGCGCAGGCGCACCACGTCGGCGGCGCTGTAGTTGCGCTGGATGCCTTCCCAGCGCGGGTTGGTGTCCCAGTCGTGCTGGATCTGTTCGGCAGTGGGCAGCTTGCTCATGTCTTTCTCCAGTTCGGTTCGTGCGTGCAGCGGGGAGGGAAACGGCAGGAGGGCCGGCAGTCGGTCAATCGATGCGCGCGTAGGCCGGCAGGGTCAGGAAATCGGTCAGTTCGTCACTGCGGCTCAGTTCGCCGAGCAGGGCGATGGCCTCGCCGATGCGCGCACCACCGGGCAGTACGGCGGTATCGCCCAGCCGTGCCGGCAGCTGCGAGAGGGTGGAATCCAGCAGCGCCAGATCGATCGCAGTGCCATCGTCCAGCTGCTGGCCCGGCGTATGCAGCCACTGCCACAGCTGGCTGCGGCTGATCTCGGCGGTGGCCGCGTCCTCCATCAGGTGATGGATCGGCACGCAGCCGTTGCCATCCAGCCACGCCGCCAGATAGCGCACGCAGACTTCCACGTTGCCCTCGAAGCCGGCGCGGGTGACGGTGCCCGGCGGCCGTGCGATCAGTTCGTCGCGGCCGACGCGCACATCCTGGCGCAGCACGCTGTGCTGGTTCGCACCGGGCATGTGTTCGTCGAAGATCGCCATCGCCACCGGAATCAGCGCCGGGTGCGCAACCCAGGTGCCGTCATGGCCGGCGGTGACTTCGCGCAGCTTGTCGGCGCGCACCCGGGCCATCGCCTGTTCGTTGGCGGCGGCATCGTTGTTGATCGGGATCTGCGCGGCCATGCCACCCATCGCATGCGCACCGCGGCGGTGGCAGGTCTGGATCAGCAGTTCCGAATAGGCCTTCAGGAACGGCTGGGTCATGGTCACCTGGCCGCGCTCGGGCAGCACGCGGTCGGCGTGGCGGCGGAAGGTCTTCAGGTACGAGAAGATGTAGTCCCAGCGCCCGCAGTTCAGGCCGACGATGCGGTCACGCAGCGCGTGCAGGATCTCGTCCATCTCGAACACCGCCGGCAGCGTTTCGATCAGCACGGTCACCTTGATCTGGCCGTGCGGCAGGCCGAGCATGCCCTCGATATGCGAGAGCGCGGTCTCCCACAGCGCCGCCTCTTCCATGCTCTGCAGCTTGGGCAGGTAAAAGTACGGGCCACGATCCTTCGCCTGCAGGGTGCGGGCGTTGTGGAAGGCGAACACCGCTGCGTCGAACAGGCCACCGGCAAGGAACTGGCCGTCGATGCGCACGTGCTTTTCATCCAGGTGCCAGCCACGCGGGCGCACGATCAGCACCGCCTGCTCGTCGTACGGGCGCAGCGTGTAGTGCTTGCCATTGGGGGCGGTGTATTCCAGATCGCCGCGCACCGCCGCCGCCAGCGACTGCTGGCCGGCCAGCAGGTTGCGCCAGGTCGGCGAGGTCGAATCCTCGAAGTCGGCCATGAACACCTTGGCGCCGGAGTTCAGCGCGTTGATGACCATCTTCGGGTCGGTCGGGCCGGTAATCTCGACGCGGCGGTCCTGCAACGCGGCCGGCAGCGGGGCCACGCGCCAGTCGCCGCTGCGGATGGCGGCGGTGTCCTCGCGGAAGTCCGGCAGGCCGCCCTGGTCGAAGAACGCCTGGCGTTCACGGCGGGCCTGCAGCCTCGCCTGCCGGCCCGGTTCCACCGCACGGTGCAGCGACACCAGCAGGGCCAGCAGCGGCGCCGGCAGCAGGGTGTCCTGGCCGGCCACGCGGGTCGCCAGGGCGATGCCGGGGGTAGCCTTCGCGGCGGGGGCGGGAACAGCGGAAGCGACGGCGGACATGAGGCGACTCCAGCGGTGGGGGAACGGCTCCACGGTGCCGCCGGGCCTGAGTATTTGGCAAAACAGTTTTTGCAATGTTCTACATAAGTTGTGCTAATAATCGTGACAGGATGAGCACACGCACCCCGCCAAGTCCGCGTTTTTCCTACAAATCCGACCGGCTGAAGCCGTTGCGTGCGTTCTGCCAGACGGTGCGCCTGGGTTCGGTCTCACGGGCGGCTGAGGCACTTTTCGTCAGCCAGCCGGCGATCAGCCTGCAGTTGCAGGCCCTGGAACGGGAGCTGGGGGTGCCATTGTTCGAACGCAGCGGGCGGCGCCTGGTGCCCAGCCGCGAGGGCCAACTGCTGTACGAGATGGCGCAGCCGCTGGTGGAGAGCCTGGACGGGCTGGAGGCGCGCTTCCGCGACAAGGTACGCGGCCTGGACGCGGGCGAGCTGAACATCGCCGCCAACAGCTCGACCATCCTGTACCTGCTGCCGAAGATCGTCGAACGCTTCCGCCTGCACCATCCGGATGTGCGCCTGACCCTGCACAACGCGATCAGCGCCGACGGCACCGACCTGCTGCGCGAGGATGCCGCCGACCTGGCCATCGGTTCGATGACCGATGTACCGGCCGACCTGACCTACGCCCCGGCCTACCGCTTCGAACAGGTGCTGATCGCGCCGCACGACCATCCGCTGGCCAGCGGCGGCGAGCTGGAGCTGGCCGACATCGCGCGCTATCCGCTGGTACTGCCGCCGAAGCGGCAGATCACCTACCGCCTGGTCGACCAGGTATTCCAGCGCCACCGCATTGCCTACACCGTGGCGCTGGAAGTGGGTGGATGGGAAGTGATCAAGCAGTACGTGGCGATGGGCATGGGCATTTCCATCGTGCCGGCGCTGTGCCTGCACGAAGCCGACCGCGAGCGGCTGGCGGCGCGGTCGATGAAGCGCTGGTTCCCCGAGCGCAGTTACGGGGTGATCGTGCGCCGCGGCAAGGCACTGTCGGCGCAGGCGCGGGCGTTCATCGAGCTGATCCAGCCGGAGTTGTTCAGTCCGCGCGATTACGACCAGAGCGGGCATTCGGAGCGGTGAGGGGTGTTCGGCAGGGCTGCGCCCTGCACCCGCCGAAGCCGAAGCAACAGCAAAAGCCGGCTATCCGTGGGATGGCGGGGTGAGTCCGGTTGCGGGGGACGCCGTAAACCCGTCC
>NZ_JAOBZT010000072.1:0-20104 GCF_029839005.1 Stenotrophomonas sp. GD03958
ACCGCCCTTTCCGTCCTGCTCTGGTTCATCTCGCAGCATCCGCTGCTGACGTTCTTTGCAGCGATGGTGCTGGCCGGGCTGGTCTCGTGGTGGCGGCGCTTTCCGGGCTACGCCATCGTGGTGTTCCCGCTGGCGATGCTCAACATGTTCCTCGGCCACTTCCTCAACGCCACCTTCCTCAACATGGTGGGCGAGCGCGGTGAAGCGGTGATCGTCAAGGCCGAGCGGACCAGCTCCACGCTCAACGAACAGTACATCTGGCGCTACGAAGGGGTGCTGCGTACCGCCGAGGGCCGCGATGTGGACGTGGTGTTCCACACCAACACCGCCTCGCTGTGGCCGCTGGAAAACGCCATCCGCATCCCGGCGCGCGACCAGCCGTTCGTGGTCAAGTACACGCCGGGCTTCCCACGCAACTTCGTCATCCTCACCAATGAATCCCCGCACGGCGTCGCCCAGGCCCGGGCCAGCGCGCGCGAGCGGGTGGAGGTGGCGGCACGCAAGCTGCATTTCAGCCCGGGCAATGCCGAGTTCCGCGCGGACTATCGCCGCGAGCTGGAAACCTGGCTGCGCGATCACGGCAACGATCCGCAGCAGCAATCCGACGCGCAGCGATATCGCGCCGAGCTCGACGTGCTCGACCATTAGATTTTCCAGGCCCTGCCTGGATGTTCCACCCCATCCACCGACAGGCCTGACATGACCACGACCTCCGCTGCCCTCCTCCCGCTGCTGCAGCAGGTCCTTCAGGACGCCGGCACCGCCAGCCGCGTCGACGGCAACGCGCTGCTGCTGGACAGCGGCCTGCGCCTGACCCCGCATGCAATGGCCGCACACGCGCGCGACAACGGTGGTTGGCAGACCTCCACCGTCATTGAAAGCCAGCATCCGCAGTTGTTCGCCGATGGCCTGTTCGAGTACCAGCACGCAAATGGTGCCGATGAGCAGGCATCGCTGCTGTCCGGCTTCCAGGCCTGGGCCCGGGTGGACCTGGTGACCCTGCAGACCGCGATCGGCGCCCGAGACGCACAGGGCCTGCCGATGATGGGCCTGACCTATCCGGCCGGTGATAATGGCGAGGAACACGAGCGCACCGTGGTGCTGGGGCCGTTGGCGCACTACCGTGCACAGGAAGTGGATGCCTCCACCTGCAGCGAAGACGATCATGGCTCCTGCCCCTGCTGCCTGTTCACCCGCAGCATGGACGCCTTCGACGAGCTGCTGAAAGCCCGCCAATTCCTCGCCATCCGCCTGTTCGCCTCGCGCGATGCCGACGGCCTGTGCGAGGCCGATTGCCGGGTCAACGGTCACGACTTCGCTGCCGCCCTGCCGCTGCTGCGCGCCTACGCGGCCAGCTGGCCACGGGCCGGGCTGGAGTTCCGCAAGCAGTACGTGGTGATCCGCACTGGCTCGCCGGGCTGATCCACCGCCACACCCGGTACAGGCCGGTGCGGCTACACTGCGGGCCGGTTTCCCAAGCAACCGCACCTTCTTCCATCCTACGAGGCACCCCCGCGATGCTGTACGCGCAAGTCCACCTGACCCTTCCCGCCTGGATCCACGACCAGATCGACCTGGATCGTCGATATCCTGGCGACGAGGCCAAGGTCGCGCTGGCGATCGAGCTGTCGCGGCTGAACGTCGAGCACGCCAGCGGCGGCCCGTTCGGCGCCGTGGTGTTCGGTCCGGATGACAAGGTGATCGCCGCCGGCGTGAACCGGGTGATGCCGCACGCAACCTCGCTGGCGCACGCCGAGAACATGGCCTACATGCTGGCCCAGCAGCGCCTGCAGACCCCGCGCCTGAACGCGGTGCTGTCGCCGGTCACCCTGGCCACCAGCTCGCAGCCCTGCTGCCAGTGCTACGGCGCCACCGTCTGGGCCGGCATCGACCGGCTGCTGATCGGTGCCAGTGCGGCCGACGTCGAGGAACTGACGCCGTTCGACGAAGGCCCGCTGCCGGCCGACTGGGTGGGCGAACTCAACAAGCGTGGCATCGAAGTGGTACAGGGCCTGAACCGCGACGCCGCGCGCAGCGTGCTGCGCGCCTATGGGGAAAGCGATGGCGCCCGTTACTGAGACCGGCATCGGCCTGCTGTGCCTGTGCCGGCAGGGCTTCGAGCCCGAGCTGGCCGGCGAGCTGCAGTTCCGCGCCGGTGAAGCCGGTTTCGCAGGTTATGCGCGTACCCAGCGCAATGACGGCTACGTGCTTTTCATGTGCGACGAAGCCGCCGCGCTGGCGCCGCGCCTGCGCTGGCGCGAGCTGATCTTCGCGCGGCAGAAGCTGGTCGTGCTGGCCGAGCTGCCGCAGCTGGACCCGAGCGATCGCATCACCCCGATGCTGGAGGTGCTGGCCGATGCGCCGCGCTTCGGCGACCTATGGGTGGAGCACCCCGATTCGGACGCTGGCAAGCCGCTGTCCGGGCTGGCGCGAGCCTTTGGCAACGCGCTGCGCCCGGCGCTGCGCAAGGCCGGCAAGCTGACTGACAAGCCGAACAACCGCCTGCCGCGCCTGCACGTGGTGTTCGTCGACGGCACCCATGCCTTCGTCTGCGTGGCCGACCCGGCCGACAGCGCGCCGTGGGCACTGGGCATCCCGCGCCTGAAGCTGCTGCCCGAAGCGCCTTCGCGTTCGGCGCTGAAGCTGGACGAAGCCCTGCTGACCCTGCTGATGCCGGAGGAGCGTGAAGCGCTGGCCAAACCCGGCATGCGTGCGGCCGACCTGGGCGCCGCCCCCGGCGGCTGGACCTGGGTGCTGACACGCCAGCACATGCACGTTCTGAGCATCGACAACGGCCCGTTGCGCCAGCATGTGCTGGACACCGGCCTGGTCGAGCACCTGCGCGCCGATGGTTTCCACTGGCACCCCGAACAGCCGCTGGACTGGATGGTCTGCGACATGGTCGAGCAGCCGCGCCGCGTGGCCGAACGCATGGCCACCTGGTTCCGCGAAGGGTGGTGCAGGCACGCCATCTTCAATCTGAAGCTGCCGATGAAGAAGCGCTGGGACGAAACCCGCCTGTGCCTGGACCTGTTCCAGGACCAGGCCGGCACGCCGCTGGTGGTACGCGCCAAGCAGCTCTATCACGACCGTGAGGAGATCACGGTATTGGCCTCGCCGCTGCGCTGAGGAACATGCCCGCCGGGCATGGGCCCGGCGCTACCGAGGAAGGGAACCATGCGATACCACTCGCTCGCCATGTTGATCACCCTGCTGGCAGCCGCACCTGCCATTGCCCAGCAGCTGCCGCACACCCCTGCGCAGAGCCAGCCGCTGGGCCCCACCGGCGGCGCGATCCGCCAGCAACCGCTGGATGCGGGCCGGGTCAGCGGCAGCGTCGAGATTCCGCAGCAGGCCGGCGAGGCACAGGTGACCGTGCGCTCGCTGGAACCAAGCAGCGTGGTTGGCCAGTACCGCATCCACTTCGCTGCGCTGGATGTGAACGGCGATGGTTTCATCAGCCGCGAGGAAGCGCAGGCGAATCCGGCGCTGGCCGATGAGTTCAATGCGTTGGACGTGAAGCGTCGCGGCAAGCTGGATCGTGCAGACCTGGCCGGCTGGCTGGTCGACTGAAAAAGGGGACGGAGGGGATTAAGTCGTTTGTGGCACAAACGACTTAATCCCCTCCGTCCCCTTTTTTGATCCAGCGCGATCTTCATCCACGCATGGCGTGGATCTACTGACGTCGGGCACCCACCAGAGCGGTTTGCATTCTGCTACACCCCGGCGGCGCGCTTCCAGAATGCCTGCACCAGCGGCGGCCATTTGCCGACGCAGCCCAGCGCGCGGCCGCGGGCCAGGGTCAGGTGCATTTCGTCGTTGGAAAACAGGCGGTTGATAGCATCGAAGCTGTAGGCGGCGATGTGGTTGTCGCTGCGCCGTTCGCGTGCCCAGCGCTGCAGGCGCTGCGGCGACAGCCGCGGCTGGCCGCGGCGCTCGGCCGACGGCGCCAGCCACTGCTGCAGGGCAGCGACATCGCGCAACCCCAGGTTCACGCCCTGCCCGGCCAGCGGGTGCACCACATGCGCGGCATCGCCCAGCGCCAGCACGCGGCCGGCGACGTAGTGACGGGCCAGCTGGCGGCGCAGCGGGAATGCTGCACGCGGTGATGCCAGTCGCAGCTCACCCAGGCGCGCCGCGAAGGCGCGGGTCAGTTCGCGGTTGAAGCTGTCCTCGTCCAACGCCAGCACGCGAGCCGCCTCGTCCTCGGGCAGGGTCCAGACGATCGAGCTGCGGCGCTCGGCCACCGGCAGCAGCGCCAGCGGTCCGCTCGGCAGGAAACGCTGCCAGGCCGTGGCCTGGTTGGGAAGATCGCTGTCCACGTAGGCCACCACGCCACGCTGGTGGTAGTCATGCTTTTCAACCTCGATCCCGGCCAGTTGGCGCAGGGTCGATTCGGCGCCGTCGGCGGCTACCGCCAACGCCGCTTCCAGGCGACGACCGTCATCCAGGCGCAGGCGCACGCCGTCCTCGTCCTGCTCCAGCGCGTCCACCCGTGCCGGGCAATGCAGCTGCACGCCCGCCGCCGGCAACGCCGCCCACAGGCGGTCCTGCAGCAGGCCGTTCTCGACGATGTAGCCCAGTTCACGACGGCCGAAGCGATCGGCATCGAACAGCAGATCTTCGCCACCGGCCGCATCCCACACCTGCATGCGCCGGTAGGGCCAGGCACGGGCCTGGGCGATCGCCGGCCACACGCCGAGGCGGTTCAACAGCTGCACGTTGTCGGCGGCAAAGGCGAACACGCGCAGGTCCGGCTGCGCAACCTGCCACGGCGCGGGCTCACGACCTTCCACCAACGCCACCGACAGGCCGGCATCGGCCAGCGCCAGCGCGCACGCGGCACCGACCACGCCACCGCCGACGATGGCCACATCCAGGCGCGCGCGGCGGCTCATGCGGTTTCTCCACGGCACAGCCGCGGTACTTCGCCACGGAAGCCCATCGCACCACCGACCAGCATCGACTGCACCGAGGCGCGTTGTGCGGCCACCAGACCGAGGCTGCGCAGCGGCCGCATCAGTGGCGCCGGGTTGCTGGTCAGCCGTGCCAGGCCGCCGGAGAACGCCACCGTCTGCCGGCGGTCTTCCTCGCGGCGTGCAACATAGGCCTGCAGCAATGCATCACTGCCGGCATCCTCATGCGCATTCTCCAGCAGTTCGGCCAGGGTCAGCGCATCGCGCAGGCCCAGGTTGAAGCCCTGCGCACCCAGCGGATGGATGGTCTGCGCGGCATTGCCAAGCAGCACCGCGCGCTCTCCGGCCAGCGCGCGCGCCAGCACCTGGATGAGCGGATAAGCACTGCGCGGGCCGGATTCGAGCAGCCGGCCTGCGCGCCAGCCGATCGCGTCCTGCAGGCGTTGCAGCCAGGCCGCATCGTCCAGCGCCATCACCGCATCGGCCTGGTCGCGCGCAACGCCGTGCACGGTGCCGAAGTGACGATCGCCACGCGGCAGCAGCGCAGTCGGGCCGGTATCGGTGAACCGCTCCCAGGCGGTGCCATCCGGTGCGCGCTGGCTGCGCACCCGGGCGACGAACAGGGTCTGCTGGAAATCGTGGCGATCGACCTCGATGCCCAGCGCGTCGCGCACTCCACTGGTGGTGCCATCGGCACCGATCACCAGTTGTGCCAACAATACGCGCTCGCCAGCGTCGTCGGCCACCCGCACCTGGCGGTAGCCGCCGACCACCTCGCCCAGGCCCAGGAACCGCGTCGGCCGGTAACGCCGCAGCCGCGGCAGTTCCTGCAGGCGCGCTTCCAGCGCCTGGCCGAAATCGCGCGCGACCACCACCTGGCCGAACCAGGGCCGGTCGTAATCGGCCGCTTCGAGCTGCACGCGGCCGAAATCGCCGGCACGGCTGACATGGATGCGACGTATCGGGCCCGGGGCCATCGCCAGCTTCTGCATCACCCCCAGCGCGGTCAGGGCGTTGACGGTGGCAGCGGCGAAACTGAGATTGCGCTGGTCGAACACCGCAGGCAGCCCGCCGGCCGGGCTGGCCTCGAGCAGGCCCACGTCGCGGCCCAGCCGGTCCAGGGCGATGGCCAGGCTGGCACCCACCAGGCCACCACCGACAATCAGCACGTCATGTCGTTCACTCATGTGTTCATGATACGCGCTCGTCCCGACTGTACGCCGAACGGGCGGCGCCTGCGCCAACCGGCGCGGCGGGCTAGAATGAAACCTGAATCCGCTCCGGGCCCGCTGCCATGTCCGCCACCGCCAACCGCGCCTTCGTCCTGTCCGTCCTCGTGCTGTTGCTGGCGGCGACCCGGGTCAACCACTTCGCGGCGATCCCCGATGCCTCCTGGGCGGTGTTCTTCATCGGTGGCTTCTATCTGGCCACGTGGACACGCTGGGCGTTTCCGCTGCTGATGGTATTCGCGGTGCTGGTGGACTGGATCGTGATCCGCAGCAGCGGACTGGATTTCTGGCAGCACTACTGCGTGTCGCCGGGTTACTGGCTGCTGCTGCCGGCCTACTTCTCGTTGTGGGCCGGCGGCATGCTGCTGGGCCGCAATTACCAGGGCGCACGCTGGCCGGTGCTGGCCAAGGGTGCGTTGCTGCTGGTGGCCTCGGTGGCGGTCTGCCACCTGCTGGCGCAGGGCGGTTTCTACTGGACCAGCCGTAACGTGGCCGAGCCGACCCTGGCCGGCTGGGCACAGAACTACGCGCAGTGGTTCGGGCCCTACCTGCGCACTACGGCGATCTATGTGGCGCTGGCCGCTGCCCTGCAGCTGGCCGTGGAGCAGGTGTTGAAGCTCCAGCAGGCCCGCCGCGACATCCGCCACTGAGCCGCGCGCCATGGGTCATCGCCTCTCGCGCATTTACACCCGCACCGGCGACGACGGCAGTACCGGCCTTGGCGACGGCCAACGCGTGGCCAAGGATGACGCCCGCGTGGCGTCCTTCGGTACCGTCGACGAGGCCAACGCCGCGCTCGGCCTGCTGCTGGCCGCGCCCCTGCCCGAGGATGTACGCGCGCTGGTGGTGCATCTGCAGCACCAGCTGTTCGATCTGGGCGCCGAGCTGTGCATTCCCGGCCACGCCGCGATCCATGCCGCCGACGTCTCGGCCTTGGAGCAGCAGCTGGACCATTACAACGCCAACCTCCCGATGCTGAAGGAATTCATCCTGCCGGCCGGCGGCGAAGCTGCCGCGCGCTGCCATCTGGCCCGCACCATCGTCCGCCGCGCCGAGCGCGAGACGGTCACCCTGGCCCGCCACGAGGCCGTCCGCAGCGAGGCGCTGCAATACCTCAACCGGCTGTCGGACCTGCTGTTCGTGCTGGCCCGGGTGCTGGCCCGCGCCGACGGCCATGGCGAAGCGCTGTGGCAGCCACGGCAGCGCCAGCGCTGAGTCGGCGATGCTGGTCTATTCCCACCCGTCCTGCCTGCTGCATGACCCCGGTCCCGGCCATCCCGAATGCCCGCAACGGCTGCAGCAGGTGCTGGACGCGCTGCACACCGCCTTCCCCGGCCAGCTGGACTGGCGCGAGGCACCGCCGGCAAAGTTCGGCGAACTGACCCGGGTCCACGACAGCGCCCTGCTCGACTTCGTGCTGCAGCCGCAGACCGCACCGCTGCGCCAGCTGGACATGGACACCTGGACCTCGCCGGGCTCGGCCAGCGCCGCCGTGCACGCCGCCGGTGCCGGCGTCGCCGCAGTCGATGCGGTGATGCTGGGCGAGGACCCTCTGGCCTTCTGCGCGGTACGCCCACCGGGCCACCACGCCACCAGCAGCACCGCCATGGGCTTCTGCCTGCTGAACAACATCGCCATCGCCGCCGCCCATGCCCGCGACCGCCATGGCCTGGAACGGATCGCGGTGGTCGATTTCGACGTGCACCACGGCAATGGCACCCAGGACATCTTCCAGCATGACGCCCGGGTTTCGTACTACAGCACCCACCAGGCCGGGCTGTTCCCCAATTCCGGCCTGCGCCGCGACCGCGGTGCCGGCAACCTGATGAACATCCTGCTGCCGCCGGGAAGCGGCGGCTTCCGCTTCCGCAACGTCTGGGCCGACGAAATGCTGCCGGCCATCGACGACTTCCGCCCGCAGCTGCTGCTGATCTCGGCCGGCTTCGATGCCCACCTGCGTGATCCACAGGCGGACCTGATGCTGGAGACCGACGATTTCGCCTGGATCACCGGTGAGCTGCACGCGCTGGCACGCCGCCACGCGGCTGGCCGGGTGGTGTCGATGCTGGAGGGCGGCTATGACCTGCAGGCCCTGGCCGAGTGCAGCGTGGCCCATGTCCAGGCCCTGCTTACGACATCCGCCGGCACCTCCGCCGGATGAACCCGAACCGGCAGGCTCCGGCGTCCTTCATTGCCCCTATGCAAGGGATGGGGCAAGCTACCGTCCGTTTTCGCCCGAATCCGAACCGCGTGCGCCGAGCCCTCCGCCTGCTTCCCCTGCCTCTGAGCATCGCCATCAGCCTTCCGGCAATGGCTGATGATAAGCCGCTCAACTGGGGCCTGTGCCCGGCCACCGACGTCATTCCCGCGTTCACCGACGCCCCCACGCCGGTCCCGGGCCAGGACAAGGCTGCCGCTGCGGCCGCCCGCGAGAACCAGCCGACCGACATCGAAGGCGACCAGCTGCTGGGTACCACCACCGTGCCGCAGTACGAGGGCAACGTGGCGCTGCGCCGGGGCGACCAGTTCGTCGGTACCGACAAGCTCAGTTTCGACACCGAGACCGGCAACTACATCGCCGACGGCAATGTCCGCTACCAGGACGGGTCGATCCGGATGGTCGCCAAGCGCGCCGAAGGCAACCAGGAAAGCGACACCCACAAGATCACCGACATCAAGTACCAGCTGGTGTCGCGCCGCGGCAACGGCGATGCCGAGTCGGTCGACCTGCAGGGCGCGGTCGGCCAGATGCACCGCTCCACCTACACCACCTGCGACCCGTCACAGCCGGTGTGGAAGCTGTCGGCGCCGCAGATCGAAGTGGACAACGACGAGGGCTTCGGCACCGCCCGCAACGCCGTGCTGCGGATCGGCAAGGTGCCGGTGCTGTGGGCGCCGTACTTCAAGTTCCCGATCGATGACCGCCGCAAGACCGGCCTGCTGTTCCCGCAGCTGGGCATGTCCGGCCGCAACGGTTTCGACTACGCGCAGCCGATCTACTTCAATCTGGCGCCGAACTACGACGACACGTTGACCCCGCGCTACATGAGCCGGCGCGGCCTGCTGCTCGACAACGAGTTCCGCTACCTCTACAACGGCGGCCGTGGCGAGGTGCTGACCAGCTACATGCCCAGCGACAGGCTGCGTGACCGCGACCGCGGCCGGGTGATGTTCGACGGCTACCACAACGTGAACAGCCACTGGCAGGCCCGCGCCAACCTGGCCTGGGTGAGCGACGAGCGCTATGTCGAGGACTTCGCCAACCGCCTGGTGGGCGTGACCGCCTCCAACCTGCAGAGCACCATTGGCCTGTACGGCACCGGCCAGAACTGGACGGCCGGGATCATGGCCGACCGCTGGCAACTGACCGACTACACCCTCAACGAGAGCGCGCTGCCCTACAACCGCCAGCCGCGCCTGTATTTCAACTGGGACAAGCCGATCCTGCCGAGGCTGGAAACCGGCATTTACGCCGAGGCCGTGCGCTTCACCCACGACGACATCAACTTCAAGTACGGCGCCGATGCCGGTCCGGACCTGCAGTACACGCGCAATGGCGTCCAACAGAGATCCGGAATCGGTGTGAGCGGTGGTTCGCGCTTGGACGTGAAGCCGTACGTGTCGTTCCCCATCAGCGGCGCGGCCTGGTACATCACGCCGACCCTGGCGTATCGGTATACGGCCTACCAGCTCGATCGCGGCCTGGTCGACGGCGTGAATGGCATCCGGGGCCAGATTCTGCGCTCGCAGGGCATCGACCCGACCACCGCCACCCCGGAACAGCTGCGCGGCAACACCTCGCCCAGCCGCAGCCTGCCGATCGGCAGCATCGACGCCGGCCTGTTCTTCGACCGCGAGACCAGCATCCGCGGCAAGTCCTTCCTGCAGACGCTGGAGCCGCGCCTGTTCTACCTGCGCACGCCGTACCGCAACCAGGACGAACTGCCGATCTTCGACACCCGTGACTTCACCTTCAGCTGGGGCCAGCTGTTCCGCGATTCGCGCTACACCGGCGCCGACCGCCAGAACGATGCCAACCAGCTGACCCTGGCACTGAGTACCCGTTTCATCGACCAGACCACCGGCAAGGAGCGGTTCTCGGCCTCGATCGGCCAGATCCAGTACTTCGACGAGTCGCGGGTGACCGTCACGCCGGGCGGCGCGCCGGTAGAGAAGGGCAAGTCGGCGTGGATCGCCGACGGCAACTACATGATCAACGACCGCTGGACCCTGGGCGCCACCTACCAGTGGGACCCGAAGTACAAGCGCGAGGATCTGGCCAGCGTCCGCGCCCGCTACCTGATGCCCAACGATGGCGTGATCAACCTGAGCTACCGCTACCGCATCAACGCCGGCGCCCCGGCGACGGCCAACAAGCATGACCGCACCCTGCTGGAGCAGGCTGACCTGTCGTTCCTGTACCCGCTGAATGCGCGCTGGAGCCTGGTCGGTCGCTATTACTACTCGCTGCAGGACAAGGAGCCGCTGGAAATCATCGGCGGCGTGCAGTGGGACAGCTGCTGCCTGGCCGTGCGCGTGGTCGGCCGCCGCTACGTCCGCAATCGCGAGGGCGAGATGAACAATTCCATCCAGGTGGAGTTCGTCCTGAAGGGCCTGAGCTCCATCGGCCAGGACACGGACCGCACCCTGCGCCGTGCTATCCTCGGCTACAACCGCGACGACCTCTATCTCGTGCCGCCCAGCAACACCGGGGTGACCCGCGATGACTACGATCCGAATCAGATCCCATGACCAAGCGCTTCCCCGTTCTTCTCGCCTCCCTGCTGGCGGTGTCCAGCGTGTCCGCCCCCCTGCAGGTGCTCGCGCAGGAGGCGCAGCCGTTGGACCGCATTGCCGCCGTCGTCGACGAGGACGTGATCCTGCAGAGCGAGCTCCAGCGTGCGATCGCCAACATCAAGGCGCAGTACGCGGGCCGTGAAAACCAGCTGCCGCCGGAAGACGTGCTCAGCCGCCAGGTGCTCGAGCGACTGGTGCTGGTCAAGCTGCAGGTCGCCCGCGCCCAAGGCAGCGGCATCCGCGTCAGCGACCAGGAGCTGAACCAGGCGATGAATGCCATCGCCCAGCAGAACGGCTCGGACCTGGATGCACTGCGCCAGCGCCTGGCCCACGACGGCATCGATTTCAACGATTTCCGTGCTTCAGTGCGCGATGAAATCACTGTGCAGCGCCTGCGCCAGAGCTTCGCGCAGAGCCGCATCAGCGTCAGCGAGGGTGAAGTGGACGCCGCGCTGAAGCAGCAGGCCACGGTGGGCAACCAGTACCACCTGGCACACATCCTGATCGCCCTGCCCGACGGCTCCAACGCCGACCAGATCGCCACCGGCCAGAAGAAGGCCGAGGGCGTGAAGGCCCTGCTGGACAAGGGTGAGCTGGACTTCAACGCTGCCGCCGTGCGTTATTCGGACAGCCCGAACGCGCTGGAAGGCGGCGATCTGGGCTGGCGCAGCCTGGATGAAATCCCGCAGGCCTTTGCCCAGCTGATGGAAAAGATGAAGCCGGGCGAAGTGGTCGGCCCGATCCGCGGCCCCAGCGGCTTCCAGTTGCTGAAGCTGGTGGAAGTGCGTGATGCCAGCGCCGCCAGCGGTGGCGCGCACACGGTCACCGAATACCACGGCCGCCACATCCTGGTGCGCGTGGACGATCACCAGACCGACGCTGCCGCCAAGGCCAAGATCGATACCCTGCGCGCCCGCATCGCCGGCGGCGCGGATTTCGAAACCGTGGCCAAGGAATCCTCCGAGGACAACAACAGCAAGGGCCAGGGCGGCGATCTGGGCTGGTTCCCGGTCGACGCGTTCGGTCCGGCGTTCGGCCAGCAGGTGGCCGGCATCCAGGACGGCGGCGTCAGCCAGCCGTTCCGCACCGATGCCGGTTGGCACATCGTGCAGCGCGTGGCCACCCGCCAGACCGACGTAACCAACGACAACCAGCGCGCCCAGATCCGCGAGACCATCGGCCGCCGCAAGCTGGAAGACGAGTACAACCGCTTCCTGCAGGAACTGCGTGGCGAAGCCTATGTCAGCTTCCGCAGCGGGGACCGCGCGGAAAATACCGCCACGCCGCCGCAGTCCTGACCGATGCGCCCCGAGCTCGCTCTGGTACCGGGCGAGCCCGCCGGGATCGGCCCGGAGCTGTGTGTCCGCCTCGTCCAGCAGCCGCGTGAAGATTGCCGGCTGCTGGCCTTCGCCGACCCGGATACCCTGCGCGCGGCCGCCGTCGCGCTGAACCTGCCCCTGCAGCTGCTGCCCGAGGACGCCGAAGCCCGCGCCCCGGGCGACCTGCGTGTGCGCGCGGTGGCCAATGCCATGCCCAGCCACTTCGGCCAGGCCGACCCGGCCAATGCCGGGGCCGTCATCGGCGCCCTGCTCGCTGCCGGCCAGGCCTGCCTGTCCGGCGAACTGCACGGCGTGGTCACCGGCCCGGTGCACAAGGCGGTCATCAACGAAGGCGGCATCGCCTACAGTGGCACCACCGAACTGCTGGCCGACCAGGCCGGGGTGAAGGTGGTGATGATGCTGGCCAACCCCATCGTGCGCGTGGCCCTGGCCACCACCCACCTGCCGCTGCGCGAGGTGGCCGATGCGATCACCGCGCCCAGCCTGGAACACACCCTTCGCACCGTGCACGCCGCGCTGTGCCGCGAGTTCGGCCTGCCCGCGCCACGCATCGCCGTGCTCGGCCTGAACCCGCACGCCGGCGAAGACGGCCATCTGGGCCGCGAGGAACTGGACCTGGTCATCCCGCTGCTGCAGCGCCTGCGCGCGGAGGGCATGGACCTGGTCGGGCCGCTGCCGGCCGATACCGCGTTCCTGCCGGCCAAGCTGGCCGGTTTCGACACCGTGCTGGCGATGTACCACGACCAGGGGCTGCCGGTGCTGAAGTACTCCGGTTTCGAGCAGGCGGTGAACCTGACCCTGGGCCTGCCCTACCCGCGCGTGGCGGTAGACCATGGCACCGCGCTGGACCTGGCCGGCCGCGGCATTGCCGATCCTTCCAGCCTGCAGGCGGCAACGACGCTGTGTGCGCAGCTTGCGCGGCAACGTACACTGAGCGCATGAATTCCCCGCATTCCCCCTCCGGCCCGGTGTTCACCGCACCGGCCAAGAAGCAGCTTGGCCAGCATTTCCTGGCCGATCGCCACTACATCGACAAGATCGTGATGGCGGTCAACCCGAAAGAAGGCGATCGCCTGGTCGAGATCGGTCCCGGCCAGGGCGCGATCACCCTGCCGCTGCTGCGCGTGCATCCGAAACTGACGGTGATCGAGTTCGACCGCGACCTGATTGCGCCGCTGACCGCCGCCGCCGAGCCGCTGGGCGAGCTGACCATCGTCCACCGCGACGTGCTGCGCGTGGACTTCACCGAGCTGGCTGCCGGCCAGCCGATCCGCCTGGTCGGCAACCTGCCCTACAACATCTCCTCGCCGATCCTGTTCCATGCACTGGAACATGCCGCGGTGATCCGCGACATGCACTTCATGCTGCAGAAGGAAGTGGTCGACCGCATGGCCGCCGGCCCCGGCAGCAAGGTGTACGGCCGCCTCAGCGTGATGCTGCAGGCCTATTGCCAGGTGACCTCGCTGTTCGTGGTGCCGCCGGGCGCGTTCCGGCCGCCGCCGAAGGTCGATTCGGCCGTGGTACGGCTGGTGCCGCGTGACCCGGCCGCGATCAACATCAACGACCACGCCCGTTTCGCCGAGGTGGTCAAGGCCGCCTTCGGGCAGCGCCGCAAGACCCTGCGCAATGCGCTCAACAACGTCGTGACGGCCGAGCAGTTCGTCGTCGCCGGCGTGCGCCCCGATGCCCGCGCCGAACAGCTGGATGTGGCTGAATTCATCGCTTTGGCCAATGCCTCCTGATTACACTGCCGGTATGGAAGACGCTGACGTTTACGCCATTTCCGTCGAAGTCGCACCGCGCTTCCTCGACGATCAATCCGCGCCGGAAGACGGACGCTATGCGTTCGCCTACACGATCCGCATCCACAACCAAGGGCGTGTTGCCGCGCGCCTGGTCGCACGCCACTGGCGCATCACCGATGCCAACGGCCGCGTCGAGCATGTCGATGGCGACGGGGTGATCGGCGAGCAGCCACGCCTGCGTCCCGGTGAAGACTTCCATTACACGTCCGGTGTCATGCTGGGGACCGATCACGGGACCATGCAGGGCCACTACGACATGGTCGCCGACGACGGCACCGAATTTGCCGCGCCGGTCGCACCTTTCGTGCTGGCCATCCCGCGTACCCTGCACTGACACGGAGGCCGGACGATGAGTGTGTGGGCGATCGGCGACCTGCAGGGCTGCTATGACGTCACCCAGCGGCTGCTGGAGAAGATCCGCTTCGACCCGGCGCAGGACACCCTGTGGTTCTGCGGCGACCTGGTCAACCGCGGTGGCCAGTCGCTGGAAACGCTGCGGCTGGTGCATTCGCTGCGCGGGCACAGCGTGGTGGTGCTGGGCAACCATGACCTTTCGCTGCTGGCCGTCGGTGCACGCACCGAAGAGGAACAGCGCAAGGTCAACCCGGACCTGCTGCGCATCGTGCAGGCCGAGGACCGCGACGAACTGCTGGACTGGCTGCGCCTGCAGAAGCTGGTGCACGTGGACCGCGAGCTGGGCTGGATGATGGTGCACGCCGGCCTGGCGCCGAAGTGGACCACGCAGATGGCCGAAAAGCATGCCGCCGAGGTCGAGGCGCAACTGCACGGTGCCGGCTACCGCAAGCTGTTCCGCAACATGTACGGCGACAAGCCGAGCTGGGCGCCGAACCTGTCCGGCTACGACCGTTCACGGGCGATCATCAATGTGCTCACCCGTATGCGCTACTGCACCCCGCGCGGGCGCATCGGCATCGAGGACAAGGGCACGCCGGGCACGCAGGAACAGGGACTGTACCCTTGGTTCGAAGTGCCCGGCCGGGTCGAGCGCGACCTGAAGATCGTCTGCGGCCACTGGTCGGCGCTGGGCCTGACCATCACCCAGGGCGTGCATGCCATCGACACCGGCGCAGTCTGGGGCGGCAAGCTGACCGCGATCCAGCTCGATACCGACGAACTGCGCGTGGTGCAGGTGCCGGGCCGCGATGTCCCCGCACCCGTGCCCAACGCACGCACGCCAGCGCGACCAGCACGCGAGCGCCCGGCTGCATCGGCGCAGGGCAGAGACGCGGGCGGGGCCAACGCCGCGGCCGCCAACCCGGGCAACCGTGGCCCGCGCCGTCGTCGTCGCCGTGGCGGCGGTGGGGGCGGCTCCGCAGGCCCTGGCAACAACGGGGCCCCGCCGCAGGCGTGACCTGATCGTTCCCGGCACCATGGACGGGTGCCGCTGCCCACTCCGGGCCCGGCCACCACCGGCGGTGGAAGCACCGCCCACGGTCCATCGCAGCCGTTGCGCGTCTTCGCCGCTGGGCGCAGCACGCGCGAAGAGGACCCGCGGTTTCAGCACGCCATCATCGGGCATTACCGGATGCCGTAGCGACAGCCCAGGTAGAGTCGACTGTCAGTGGACTATCGCGCGCAGCGCGGGTTTTTCGGGTGACCGCCGAGAGCAGTCGACTAACAGTCGACTCTACCCCGTCGATATCCCCGTCGGTGTTTTCGTTGGTATTTGCGCGATCAGCGGCGCACGTAATGCACGAAGCGGAACGCGTAGACGTGGCGTTCGTCGGCCGGGTGCGGCTCGCTGCTGACTTCCCGCCAGTCCTGCATGTCGACTTCGGGGAAATGGGTATCGGCACGCACTTCGGCATCGACCCAGGTCAGGTACAGGTCGCTGGCTTGGTCCAGCAGCTGGTGGAAGATCTCGCCGCCGCCGATGATGCACAGCTCGCTGGCGCCCTCGCCTTCGGCAATCGCCTTGGCCTCGTCCAGCGACGCCACCGCATGCATGCCCTCGAACGGCACCTGGCCGCTGCGGGTCAGCACCAGGTTGGTCCGTCCCGGCAGCACGCGGCCGATCGACTCGGCCGTCTTGCGCCCCATCAGGATCGGCTTGCCCAGGGTGAGCGCCTTGAAGTGCTTGAAATCATCCGGCAGGTGCCAGGGCATGGCATTGCCCTGGCCGATGCCACGGTTGCGGTCCAGCGCCACGATCATCGACAGCTTCATGGCACTCACACCGCCACCGGCGCCTTGATGGCCGGGTGCGGATCGTAACCGTCGATGCGGATGTCGTCGAACTGGAAGCCGAACAGGTCGGTCACCTCCGGGTTCAACCACAGCTTGGGCAGCGCGCGCGGTTCGCGCGCCAGCTGCTCGCGGGCCTGCTCGAAGTGGTTCGAGTACAGGTGCGCGTCACCCAGCGTGTGCACGAAGTCGCCCACTCCCAGGCCGGTGGCCTGCGCCACCATGTGGGTCAGCAGCGCATAGCTGGCGATGTTGAACGGCACGCCGAGGAAGATGTCGCCGCTGCGCTGGTAGAGCTGGCAGCTGAGCTTGCCGTCCACCACGTAGAACTGGAACAGGTTGTGGCACGGCATCAGCGCCATCTGCGAAAGCTCGCCCACGTTCCAGGCGCTGACCACCAGCCGGCGCGAATCGGGGTTGCGCTTGATCTCGTCCACCAGCCACTGCATCTGGTCGATCTCGCGGCCATCGGCGGTGGCCCAGCTGCGCCACTGCTTGCCGTAGACCGGGCCGAGGTCGCCGTTCTCATCGGCCCACTCGTCCCAGATACGTACCTGGTTGTCCTTCAGGTAGCCGATGTTGGTATCACCCTTCAGGAACCACAGCAGCTCGTGGATGATCGAGCGCAGGTGCAGCTTCTTGGTGGTGACCAGCGGGAAGCCTTTGTTGAGGTCGAAGCGCATCTGCCAGCCGAACACGCTGCGGGTGCCTGTGCCGGTACGATCACTCTTCTCCGCGCCATGTTCCAGCACATGCGCAAGCAGATCCAGGTAGGCCTTCATGCCTTGCCCTCCGCAGCCATCACCGGTTGCGGCTGCAGCACCGGTGCGCGGCGCGACATCACCAGCAGCACCAGGCCGAAGGCGATCAGCGGCAGGCTGAGGATCTGGCCACGGGTCAGCCAGTCGAAGGCCACGTAGACGCCGTTGTCGGGCATGCGCACGAACTCCACCGCGAAGCGGAACAGGCCGTACATCAGCGCGAACAGGCCGCCCACCAGGTAACGGTGGCGCGGCTTGGCCGACACGGCCCACAGCACCACGAACATCACCAGGCCTTCCAGGAAGGCTTCATACAACTGCGACGGATGGCGCGCGAACTGGTTCAGCGCGCCGGTGGCGAACTGCGCCTGCAGGGTCGCGTGGTCCAGCTGGTTCAGCGGCGCCGGCAGGCCCGACGGGAACACCACGCCCCACGTGCCGTCGGTGTACTTGCCCCACAGCTCGGCGCCGATGAAGTTGCCGATGCGACCAAAACCCAGGCCCAGCGGCACCAGCGGCGCCATGAAATCCATGGTGTCGAAGAAGTGCAGGCGGTGCTTGCGCGACCACCACCAGCAGGCGCCCAGCACGCCCAGCAGGCCGCCGTGGAAGCTCATGCCGCCATCCCATACCTTGAACAGCAGCAGCGGGTTGTGCAGGAAATCGCCCAGCGCGTAGAACAGCATGTAGCCGATGCGCCCGCCCAGCACCACGCCGAGCATGGCGTAGAACAGCAGGTCGGAGAAGCCGTTGGCGTCGACGCCCGGCAGGCGACCGGCGGCGATGCGCGTGCGTCCCAGCAGCCAGGCAGCGGTGAAGCCCAGCAGGTACATGATGCCGTACCAATGCACCTTGATCGGCCCCAGCGAGAGGGCGATGGGGTCGATGTCGTGGAAATAGATCATGGAAGGTGCCTTGCGGTTGAACGCCTATTCTCGGGCCAGTGCCGCCCCGGCTCAACCAAGAAGCTGGGGCGAGTTCGGCAACGCGTCATCGTTCGACCGCGTCGAGGCCGGGAAGTGCCCTTCGATCAGGCTGGAAACCTCGTCGATGGCATCCTGCAGCGCTTCCACCGGATTGGAACCACGCAGGCCCTCGCGCAGATGGGTGCAGACCCGCTGCCACTGCGCCGGGCTGACCCGGCCGTGCAGGCCGCGGTCGGCGACGATCTCGATGGCATGGTCGGCCAGCAGCAGGTAGATCAGCACGCCGTTGTTGTGGGCGGTATCCCAGGTGCGCAGGCGTGCGAAGGCATGCTCGGCGGCCTGCCTCGGGGTGACCTTGTGCCACAACGCGGACAGAGGCAGATCGGCCTCCACAGCGAACATCACCTGACCGCCGTGGCGCTGCTCACCGGCGGCGATGGCCTCGGTGATCGCCTGCAGCGTGGCTGGCGGGAACGCGCGACGTACCGACGGCGAACATACATGGCGGAACAGACGTTGGATCATCACCAGCCTCCCGAAGCACCACCGCCACCGGAACGGCCACCGCCGCCGCCCCAGCCGCCTCCGCCGCCGAATCCACCGCCTCCGCCAAAACCGCCCCCGCCGCCCCAGCTGCCACCGCCCCAGCCTCCGCCACCGGCGAAGCGCCCCGGATGCCCGGAGAGCATCGCCACGATCAGGCCGACCACGCCTGCCAGGCCACTGGCCAGCAGGGTGGAGGTGAACAGGAACGCCGCCACGGCTGCGCCGGCACCGCCGAGCAGGCCACGCAGCGGGCGTGGCACGCGCGAAAACACGCCGCGCAGGATGCTGCCGGCGAATACACCGATGAACAGCGCTAGAAACCAGGTATCGCCGCCGCCACCCGGCTCGCGCCCACGATGGCCACTGACCGGTGCGGGCAGCGTTTCGCCATCGATCAGCTTGACCAGCACCGCGGTGGCATCGGTGATGCCCCCGGCGTAGTCGCCACTGCGGAAGCGTGGCACCAGGTACTCCTGGATGACCCGGTTGGCGATGGCATCGGGAATCGCGCCTTCCAGGCCGTAGCCCGGCTCGATGCGCACGCGCCGGTCGTCCTTGGCCACCACCAGCAGCACCCCGTCATCCACGCCCTTGCGGCCGATCTGCCACTGGTCGAAGACCCGCGTGGTGTACTGGGCGATGTCTTCCGGCTGGGTGGTGGGTACCACCAGCACCTGCAGCTGGCTGCCCTTGCGCTGCTGAAGGTCAAGCGCCTGCTGTACCAGCACCTGCTTCTGCGAGGCATCCAGCGTGCCGGTGGTGTCGACCACCGGCGAATCCAGCGCCGGAACCGGCGCCAGCTGCTGGGCGTGCGATGCCAGCGGCAGCCATAGCAGCAGGGCCAGCAGCGCAGTGGCCAGGCGCATGGGTCAGTGGCCCGGCTGCGGTGCCGGCTGCTGCTGCGGCGCGCTGCCGAAATCGACCGCCGGCGCGTTGGAGATCTGCGCTTCGTTTTCCACGGTGAAGTTCGGCTTGGTCTTGTAGCCGAAGATCTTGGCGGTGATCACCTGCGGGAACGAGCGGATATAGGTGTTGTAGTCCTGCACCTGCTGGATGTAGCGGCCACGGGCGACGGTGATGCGGTTTTCAGTGCCTTCCAGCTGGGCCTGCAGGTCGCGGAAGTTCTGGTCCGACTTCAGCACCGGGTAGTTCTCGGTGACCACCAGCAGCCGCGACAGCGCGCTACCCAGTTCGCCCTGGGCCTGCTGGAACTGCTTGAGCGAGGCTTCGTCATCGGCGTTGACGTTGATCTGGCCGACACGCGAGCGGGCGTTGGTGACTTCGGTCAGCACGCGCTCTTCCTGGCTGGCAAAGCCCTTCACCGTCTGCACCAGGTTGGGCACCAGGTCGGCGCGCCGCTTGTACTGGTTGAGCACTTCGGACCAGCTGGCCTTGACCGCCTCATCCTTCTGCTGGATGGCGTTGTAGCCGCAGCCGGACAGCAGGGAGGCCAGCAGCATCAGGGGCAGGACACGGGTGAACAGGCGCATGGCGGAGGTTCCGGGTGGACTGGGCACCGAGCATGCCACGGATGGGGTGAAAGATCGGCCATCGGGCGCCGCCCCCTCCGCGGTGTGGT